>JBARVK010000194.1:0-2638 GCA_049646225.1 Nodosilinea sp. | reverse complement strand
GTATGGTGCGCTAGTGTTTTCTGAGTCTAATATTGATGACAAGCGTCTTCCGAATCAGGGCATTAAACAGTCAGTAAAAACATTGCTGATTGGCATGTTGAAAGGAGGATTAAAAGGTGGGCTAATTTTAGGGCTAATTTTAGGGCTAATTTTAGGTTTAGTTAGCAGCTTACTCACTGGTGATCTAAATGGCGTGCTAAATGGCGGTCTAGTCGGCGTATTGGCAGGGTCATATTTAGGCTTACTTAGCGGGCTTACTTTTGGGCTTATTGGTTTATTTCGAGGACTGTATACAATTTTTCAACACATTGCCCTACGTATTGTTCTTTGTCTATCTGGTGCTTCTCCCTGGAATTATGCAAAATTCCTTGAACATGCTGAAAACCATCGATTTATTCAACGAGTTGGAGGACGCTATCGCTTCGTTCATGATTTGCTGCGCAAGCGCTTTGCCGAGCGTTATAACCCAGGTTCCTCAAGCGGTTTTCGTCGACGCGCTAAAAGAGTAGCTAGTTAAACACAGTCCAGGATAAAGAACATAGCAAGAGAGATAGCCGCAATGGAAAGTATTAAAGTACGTCAGTACATCGGGCAAGACGGCATTTTACATCTCAATCTTCCGGTTGGGTTAACCGATCGCGATGTAGACGTAATGGTGATCTATCAACCTGTTCAGGCGTTACCTGCTGTAGAAACTTCGTTAGCAGCTTTGTACGGTATCTGCGCCGATGACCCCATTATGACTGATGGGCACGGCGTTTCAGCCGCCCTTGACGACGATCTGACCGGAGCTTTTGATTAAGCGTGCGCTACTTGCTCGATACCAACGTATGCGTCATGTTTTTGAACGGGCGATCGGCTTTAGTGCGCGATCGCCTACTGTCTACACCAACAGACGCTATGGCTATTTGCTCAGTGGTCAAAGCAGAGCTTTTTTACGGTGCCCTGCGCAGCAAAAATCTAGCTCAAACGCTAGAGCGGCAACAGTTGTTCTTAGACCAATTTACCTCGCTCCCCTTTGACGATGGGACGGCTTTAGCTGCTGGTAGAATTCGGGCTAGCCTTGCCAGTTTAGGCACTCCTATTGGCCCCTACGACCTGCAAATAGCGGCGATCGCTTTGGTAAACAACCTAATCTTAGTCACCCACAACACGCGAGAATTTGAGCGCGTGGATGGTTTGCGGATTGAAGACTGGGAACTTGCTTAGTAATACAAGTAACTCGCTCAAAGGGCATCAGTAGCCGGGTATCTGTACCTACATTTTAGCGATCGCGCTCCTCTGATTCATCGGCATACTCAGGCTTCAGCGCCTTTCGGGTCAGGTTGGTGGTGTACCACCCCGCCGAGAGGGCCAGCACTAACCCACTGCCCTGGAGGGCGAGTTTGCCAGCAGTGGGGCCATCTTGAAAAAGCGCCAGCCCGAGAGAACCCAAGTAGACGTACAGCGCGATCACCGGCAGCATGCCCACCCAGGAAAAAAAGCAGTACTGCCAAAAGTTGACGCGGGTGCAGCTAAAGCCGTAGTTGAGCACGTTGGAGGGCACCAGGGGCGACAGTCGGGTGAGCAGCAAAATCTTCCAGCCCTTTTGGCCTACGGCATGGTCGAGCTGGGCAAAGTGAGGATTTTTGCTGATCCAGCGTTTGATTCGATCGCGGGCCAGCAGACGCCCCACCCCATAGCAGGCGATCGCCCCCAGCAGGTCAGCCACCGAGGCCACCGCAATGCCCTTGAGCCCAAAAACGCCCCCCGCCACCAAAATCAGCACAATGTTGGGCAAGCCCACCACCGTCGCCAACACGTACAGCCCGATGAAGGCCGGTATCGCCCCATGGCCCAGGGACGACAGCCAGGTGTCGGTGCCCACAAACCAGTCTTCCAGGGGCAGCCGACTGCTCAGCAGCGCCAGAGCGACACCGCCCAGGGCCAAAAGCCAGAATCGGCGGCTGCGCAAAAACATTGGGGTCATGCCAGTTGCGGCCTGCGCCGATGGAATACAGATGTAGGATAGCCTAGCGGGCGATCGCGCCTTTCGTCCTCTGCCCTGGGAATCGTCGGGGCGGGGCCGCAGTGGCCGATGCAGCTGCCTGACCCCGGTACCCTGGCCTCCGGGTAGATGTGCCCAGGGTATGGCCGTGCCAGCATAGGCACACTTTATCAGGAAAAAGTATGTCCCTAGACGGCGTCGTTTTAGATATCGATGGCACACTGGTCTTAAGCAATGACATCCATGCCCGAGCCTGGGTCGAAGCGTTTGCCAGCCACGGCTACACCGTAGCCTATGAGCAGGTGAAGCCATTGATGGGCATGGGGGGTGACCAGCTGATCCCCAAGCTGGTGGCTGAGCTTAGCGAGGATAAAGACCCTGGTAAAACGATCGCCAGCGACCACAAAGAGCTGGTCTTAACCCAGTACCGGCCAGAGCTTAAGCCCACCGCCGGAGCCCGAGCCCTGGTGCAGAAACTGCATGATGCTGGGCTGCACGTTATCGTCGCCACCTCCGCCAGCGATCGCGAGCTAGACGTGATGCTCAAAGTGGCCGATGTGGAAGATCTGCTGCAGGAAACCACGACCTCCAGCGAAGCCGAAAACTCTAAGCCCGCGCCCGACATTGTGCAGGCGGCCCTAACTAAAGCCA
>JBARVK010000193.1:0-2833 GCA_049646225.1 Nodosilinea sp. | reverse complement strand
GCTGGGGTTACGCAGGTGGGCCGGGGCGAGCCAACTAGCGACACCGCTCGGGTTCTCGATCGCTACCTCGATGTGGTGGCTATTCGCACCTTTGATCAGGCTGAAATTCAAGAATTTGCCGATTACGCGTCTATCCCTGTGATTAACGCCCTGACCGATTTAGAGCATCCCTGCCAAATTTTGGCCGACCTGCTCACGATTCAGGAGGCGTTTGGCAACCTCAAGGGGTTGACCCTAACCTACCTGGGTGACGGCAATAACGTGGCTCATTCCCTGCTGCTGGGCTGTGCTATGGCTGGCATGAATGTGCATGTGGCAGGCCCTGAGGGCTTCGCCCCTGACCCTGCCATCGTGGCCCAGGCCAATCAGCTGATGCAGGGGAGGGGCCATGTGCTGGTCACGACGGATCCCGAAGCTGCCGTCCAAGGATCTCAGGTGCTTTACACCGATGTGTGGGCCAGTATGGGCCAGGAGTCGGAGGCGGACGATCGCCTGCCGGTATTTCAGCCCTACCAAGTCAATCAGGAATTATTGGCCAAGGCTAGCCCCGATTCGATCGTGCTGCACTGTTTACCAGCCCACCGGGGCGAAGAGATCACCCATGAGGTGATCGAAGGGGCAGCCTCCCGAGTTTGGGATCAAGCGGAGAATCGGATGCATGCCCAAAAGGCGCTGCTGGCCAGTATTTTGAGTTGATTGGGGATCCAGGTTATGAAGGTAAGGCAAGTTACAAACTCGTCTGTCTCCTCATCACCTATATCCTCACCTTCTTAATCTCTTCAGCTAGATCTGGTTAGTGGTTTTAAACCAGATTCAAAAAGTGCAGTACCCCCTGGCCACTCAAGACTTCAATGATGACAGCGAAGGCAAAGCCCAGCATCGCTAAGCGGCCGTTCAGTATTTCTGCCGCAGGGGTAAAGCCCCATTCTTGGGAGTCAGGAACAGCAGGGGGAATAGCCATGGGCCTCTTTTGTAACATTTTGTTAATTAAGTATAGCGAACCTGTTCTGGAGTTAGAAGGTTGAACGCCGATAGCCCGCTCGCCGACTTGCCATCCTGCCTGTGCTATCCGCCGCCGCTGCAAGCAGGCGATCGCCTGCGGGTAATCGCCCCCAGTGGTGCCCTGCGCGAGCTGGAGCGCTTCGACCAGGGCCTAGACATTTGGCGCAGCTGGGGGTTTACGGTTGATGTCGGCTCTGCTGTCAGCGATCGGTGGGGGTATCTGGCTGGGGCTGACGCCAATCGCCGCCAGCAGTTCGCTCAGGCCCTGGCCGATCCAACCTGTCGCGGCATTCTTTGCGCTCGGGGGGGCTACGGGGGGACCCGGCTGCTGGAGAACTGGTCGTGGCCCACAGCGCTTGCGCCCAAGTGGCTGATTGGCTTTTCTGACATTACCAGCCTGCTGTGGAGCCTGGGCCAGCAGGGGATCGCCGGTATTCACGGGCCCCTGTTGACAACCCTGGCCGCTGAGCCGGATTGGTCGCAGCAGCGGCTGAAACAATTGGTTTTGGGGTACGATCTACCGCCCCTGCGCGGTAAAGGCTGGGGCGGCGGCAGCGTCGTGGGGCGACTGTGGCCAGCCAACCTGACGGTGGCCACCCACCTGATGGGGACGCCCCACCAGCCCGACCTAACCGACGCCATTCTGGCTTTTGAAGATGTCACCGAGGCCCCCTACCGGATCGATCGCATGTTGACCCACTGGCGCATGGCGGGCCTGTTGGCTGGGGTCAAGGGTATTGCCCTGGGGCGGTTCAGCCGCTGCGAACCGTCGGAGGATGTACCCAGCTTTACGGTGGCGGAGGTGCTGCGCGATCGCCTGGGTGACCTGGGGATTCCGGTCGTGTCCGATTTGCCCTTTGGCCACGACGGCAGCAACGCCGCCCTGCCGGTAGGGGCGATCGCTCGGTTAGATGGCGATGCGGGTAGCCTTGAGCTCTTGTCTCACCGCTAGCCACCGGCATCCGTGGCGTTTCTGCCCATATCTCCGCCAATTTCTCTAAATAATGTCTCTACAATAAAATCACTCATTAGGTATCGCCGTGGTTCCCCTTCGTGACGACAACCCTGTCAGCATTACCCCGGTGGTGACCTACGGGCTGATTGGTCTCAATATCGCTGTGTTTGTGTTTCAGCTGGGTCTGTCGCGGCAGGGCCTCGACGCCTTTTTTGACGATTGGGCGCTGGTGCCCGTCCAGCTGACGGCTAGCTTTCGCGGTACGCTAGAGGCCCCCGCCTCAGAGTGGATTACCCTGATTTCCTCTCAGTTTCTCCACGGCGGCTTTTTTCACGTGGGGGGCAATTTGCTTTACCTGTGGGTGTTTGGCAACAACATCGAAGACCGGCTCGGGCACGTCAAGTTCTTAATCTTTTATCTGGGCTGCGGGGCGCTGGCAGGCCTGACCCAGTGGGTATTTGACCCCTCATCTGCGGTGCCGACCATCGGGGCCAGCGGCGCGATCGCTGGGGTGATGGGCGCCTATATTTTGCGCTTTCCCCGCGCCTATATTGTCACCCTAATTCCGCTGATTATCTTTTTTACCACCATTCGCATTCCGGCGATTTTTTTCCTGGGGTTTTGGTTTGCCCAGCAGGCGCTGTTTAGCATCGCCAGTCTCAGCACCGAGACCAACCTGGGGGCCGGGGGAATTGCCTACTGGGCTCACTCGGGGGGGTTTGTGTTTGGCTTGATTTTGGGCCCGCTGCTGGGGCTAATGGGACCAACCCCTGGATCCTCTCGTCGCTAGCGGTAGACCGTTTTAGGCTGGCGGTGCCCACGGTTTGGGGTGGTAACTTCGTAAAGTTGTCGAGTAAGCTATGAAATTATTTGTAG
>JBARVK010000192.1:0-7356 GCA_049646225.1 Nodosilinea sp. | reverse complement strand
ACAATCCCTTTTTGCCCAATGGCAAGCTGCCCAAAGCGGGATCTCAGGCGACCAATCGCCCCCTGGGGGCAACCCTGCGGCGGTTGGCTACGGCGGGGCCTCAAGACTTTTACCAGGGTGAGATAGCCGCTACCCTGGTCCACTACCTGAGCAGCCTGGGCGGGTTACTTAGCCTCGACGACTTGGCCCGTCACCAGACCACCTGGGTAGATCCCATCAGCACTACCTACCGGGGCTACCGGGTTTGCCAGCTGCCGCCCAACAGCCAGGGCTTTACCGTATTGCAAATGCTGAACCTGCTGGAGGGGTTTAGCCTGCCCACAGTAGGCCACGGCACCGCTGACTACTACCACCTGCTGGTGGAGGCCACAAAGCTGGCCTTTGCCGATCGCGATCGCTGGCTGGGCGACCCCGACTTTAGCGACATACCGCTGGCCGAGCTGATCTCAAAACCCTACGGCGATCGCCGTAGGGCAAGAATCAGCATGGCCATCGCCCAGCCCGCCCCTGCCCCCGAGATCGGAGGTGACACCACTTACACCGCTGTGGTCGATGGCGCAGGCAATGCCGTGTCAATCATCCAAAGCAACTATTTTGACTTTGGCTCAGCGGTGGTGTCACCGGATCTAGGCTTTCCCATGCAGAACCGAGGATCGCTGTTCTCGCTCCACCCTAACCATCCCAACACCCTGGAACCGGGTAAGCGTCCCTTTCACACCCTGATGCCGGGCCTGGTGATGGACGGCGATCATCCCTACCTGGTCTTGGGCACTATGGGCGGCGAAGGTCAGCCCCAAACTCAGCTGGCGCTGCTCACGCGCACACTTGACTTTGGCTTCGACCCGCAGACCGCGATCGACCTGCCCCGGTGGGTGTGGGGGCGCACCTGGGGCGAGGCGACCACTCAGCTGGCCGTGGAGAGCCGCATTCCTGCCGACGTGCAGCAGAAGCTGACCCGTCGGGGCCACCAGCTCACCGTAGCCCCAGCCTGGGCCGAGCAGATGGGTCATGCCCACATGATTCAAATTGGTGCAGAGGGCCTGCGGGGCGGGTGTGACCCCAGGAGCGACGGCGCGATCGCCTGTTTGTAGCTGTGGCGATCGTTGATTGCCTGTCGCCACTCTAAAATAGGTCTTAGCAACGCAGAACTACTTGAGCAAATCATGCAAGCACTCAGAGAGCTACAGCAAACCCAGGGAGCCACCTTAGACCCAGATGGCATCCCTACCTCCTTTGGGAATGCGGCTGCTGCGCTAGAAGCGGTCTCTGTCGGTGCGGCCCTAGTCGATCGCAGCCACTGGGGTGTAATTGAGATGACCGGGGGCGATCGCCTCCGGTTCATCCACAACCAGACCACCAACACCTTCACCCAGCGCCAGCCCGGGGAAGGCTGCGATACCGTGTTTGTGACCTCGACAGCGCGCACGATTGACTTAGCGACGGTCTATGTCACCGCAAAGTCTCTGCTAATATTGACCTCTCCAGGCCAAGACCAGCGCCTGATGGACTGGATGGATCGCTATATTTTTCCTGCGGATCAGGTGTCGTTAGCTAACCTGACCCAAACCACAGCTGTTTTTTCACTGCTGGGGCCTGAAAGCGCCGCAGTCCTCAAAAAATTAGGGGTTGATTTAGCCTCTGATCTCCCCTACGGCCATAATCAGACGATCGAACTGCAAAATAAGTCAATACATCTGGCCGTAGGCAGCGGCCTTGATCTACCGGGCTACACCCTCCTCGTACCCGCTGAGGCCGCCGTATCGGTATGGCAGACATTTATTGACGCCAGCGCAGTACCAGCGGGAGAAACCCTATGGCAACAACTTCGGGTACAGCAGGGTCGCCCAGCTCCAGACCATGAACTTACCGAAGAGTACAATCCGCTCGAAGCAGGGCTGTGGGAAGCTATTTCCTTTGAAAAGGGCTGTTACATCGGCCAGGAAACCATTGCCCGACTCAATACCTACCAGGGCGTTAAACAGCAGCTTTGGGGCATTCAGCTCGACGGTACGGCCCACCCAGGGGAACCCATCCGGGTGGGGGATGAAAAAGTGGGTCTACTCACCAGTGTTGTTGAGTCATCCCACGGGCTGCTGGGATTGGGTTATATTCGCACCAAAGCTGGTGGGGCGGGTCTAGCGGTTACGGTGGGAGAGGCTAAGGGCATGATTGTCGATGTACCTTTTTTAGCCAGGGGATATCTGGCGGCAAGCAGCTGACCCGTTTAGCGTTGGCATGGGGTAGTCTAACGGGACGCGCTGATTCTATTAAACTTAGTAGGCCGAGCATTGCCGTACGAGATTGAATTCCTATGAGTCAACCCAAACGAGCCCTCATTACTGGTATCACCGGTCAAGATGGGTCTTATTTAGCCGAGCTGCTGTTAGAGAAAGGCTACGAAGTGCACGGTATTATTCGTCGCACCTCTACCTTTAACACCGATCGCATCGACCACATTTATATCGATCCCCATAGTGCCGAAGCTCGGCTGTTTTTGCACTACGGTGACTTGACTGATGGCACCATGCTGCGGCGTATTCTAGAACAGGTGCAGCCCCAGGAGGTTTATAACCTGGGGGCCCAGTCCCATGTGCGGGTTAGCTTCGATTCCCCCGAGTACACGGCTGACGCCGTAGGCATGGGTACCCTGCGGCTTCTAGAAGCCATTCGCGACTACCAGCACCGCACCGGCCTGGAAGTCCGCTTCTACCAGGCTGGGTCTTCAGAGATGTTTGGCAAAGTGCAGGAGATTCCCCAAAAAGAGACCACCCCTTTTTATCCCCGCAGCCCCTACGCCTGCGCGAAGGTCTTTGCCCACTGGCAAACCATCAACTATCGCGAGTCCTATAACCTATTTGCCTGCAACGGCATTTTGTTTAACCACGAGTCACCCCGCCGGGGCGAGACCTTTGTAACTCGCAAGATCACCAGAGCCGTAGCGAGAATCGTGGCCGGTCAGCAGAAGAAGATTTATCTGGGTAACCTTGACTCTAAGCGTGACTGGGGCTATGCCAAAGACTACGTGCGGGCCATGTGGCTGATGCTGCAGCAAGATCAACCCGACGACTACGTAGTAGCTACCAACGAAACTCACGCTATCAGTGAGTTTCTAGATATTGCTTTTAACCACGTTAACCTCGATTGGCACGACTACGTAGAGTTTGACCCCCGCTATCTGCGACCCGCTGAGGTTGATCTGCTCATCGGGGACGCTACCAAAGCGCGTCAGGTTCTGGGTTGGGAGCCGAGCGTTACCTTTGAACAGCTGGTGCATCTGATGGTGGAGAGCGATCTTGAGGCTATTGGCATTCCCCACAGCAACGGCAAGCCGGCGGATGTAGCGACGATTCGCAGGGAAATGCTACACCTTGCCCCCCAGGGATAGTGCTCTACAGCGCCAAGTTGGATACCATCTTTTGGAGCTAGGGAGCCGAGGGGCTAGGGAGCCAAGCAATCCGGACGGTAAGCATACCTTTGCCACTGGGTACTAGCCCTTGAATCACTGACTCGATCAAAGACGGCATCTGCCTAGACTGTAGGTGCCGTTTTTTGTTTGAATGGCCATGCGTTTTAGAGGTCTTTCCTCTAGTATGGGATAGAACAACTGGGCCAGTGGCTCAACCGCTAGGCTTAATCCTTTTGTTTTTAGGTTTTTCGGTTTATGGCTGACGAAAAGATGGCTGACGACAACAAATCCGGGGCAGCCAAGGCAGCGCCAAAGGCGGCTAAGAAGGAAAAGCCTCCGGCCTTGGAAGATAAGCCCTTTACAGAGTTCATTGAACAGCACTTCATCCCCTCGTTGAATACGGCCTTTAAAGAGAAGGGTATCGACGATGTTGAACTCACCTTTGACCAGCGCCCCCTGGGGGTGTTCGGAGTTAGTGATGGAACAAGCTACTGGCACGTCAAGGGCAAGTGGAAAGGAAGCGATGGAGAAGTCTCCCCTTCAGGGAACCGCCAGTTCAACATCGCGTTTACCAAAGATGACATCAAAGCTCCAAAGCTGTTCTACCTGGCCGACAATGGTGCTCAGCCCAGCACTATTGAGCAGTTTATGGGCGATGAGCGAAAAATTAACCTGGAGCTCATGGTGCTCTTCACCCTGATGCGGCTCAACGGCCAAAAATGGCTAACCCGAAACTGAGGGTGTAAAGAGTGCGATCGAGCGTCCAGCAGGCGTTGGAACCGCTAGCTATCGCCGCCGTAGGTGGTCAAAAACTGCCGCAGCAGGCCGGTCACTACGGCAGGGTGTTCGACGTGGGGTAGTACGCCCGAGTCGGGAATCTCGACCACCCGCTGAATGGCCTTGGGGTTGAGGCTAGCCAACCGCTTCACCATGGCCGGGGCCGAAAACCGTGACCCGGCCCCCAGGACAAAGGTCGTAGGGGTCTGAACCTGAGTGATGTAGCGAGATAGATCAAAGCTGACATCCCCGTTGAGGGAGGCTAGAGCGGCGTATTCGGCGTTGGGCTGTTGGGTACAGGCCAGGTAGGCCTGCACGGTATCGGGGGTGATCCGACGAGGGTCGGCGAATAGAAAGGTGGATAGAAACGATCGCACCGCCAGTTCGTTAGCTGCTCCCACCTGGTACAGCAGTTTGTCTACTCCCGGAGTACCAGCCAGGAGGGCAGGCAGACTGGCCTTATAGTCGCGGCCAAAGTCGCTGTTGCCCGAGGGCGAAACCAGAAAGAGCGCCTTGAATAAGTCGGGCCGCTGACCCGCCAGGCGCAGGACGACTCCAGCGGTGAGGGAGGTGGCCGCAACCAGTGCAGGGGGCTCAGCGATCGCCTCTAGCAGCTGGGTAATCATGGCAAAATAATCGTCCACCGAGTAGGTGCGGGCCGGATGCGTCGACTGGCCCCAGCCAATCAGGTCGGGGGCGATCACCCGGTGGGTAGCGCCGAAAGCGGCATAGACCTTTGACCATTCAAAGGCCGAGGAGCCGCCCCCCAAGCTGTGAAGAAAGACAAGGGGCGGACGGTCGGCCCCATCTTCGCTGCGCCAGGGCCAGCTGCCGGGGGTGTAGTAGGCCATCACCCCAAGATCGGTGGGCAGCGCTTTTTGAATAAATCCGGGCGGCTGAAAGTTGAGCATAGGGCTGTCATTCACTACGGTTTAATCCTAGGCTGAATCATTCTAGAAAGAGCCAAGACATTAGAAAGAAGAGCTTGGAACAGGGTGTGTCAGGGATTTAGCCCGGTTTGGGGCGAAGCTAACATCTTGGTTAGAGGATGTCGATGGGCTGCCGTCCCCAGTATTAAACTAGAGATGCCCCAAGCCTTCCACAGCAGAGGCCTACTGCCATGTCCCCTCCGGAGCCACCAGCCGTACCCTCCCTCAGTGACTACTTCGCGTTTTTCGCCGACCATGACATCCGCGTCAAAGGCACCCGCATTGGCATCGAGCATATTCTCTACGAATACATCCACAACGCCAAAACCGCTGAAACCATCGCTGATCAATTTCCCACCGTCAGCCTAGAACAGGTCTACGCCACCATCCTTTACTACCTGCAAAACAAAACCGCGATCGGTCAATATCTCTCCGATTGGCTTGATTACACCCTTACTGCCGAAGCCAAACAGGATAACAGCCCCGATCCCGGCATCCAGCGCCTTAAAGCTCTCAAGGCTTCCAGCGCTGCATGAGGGAAGTTCGGTATCTCTTAGATGAAAACCTGTCACCAGCATGGCGCAATCAACTGCTGCATCACCAACCCGACCTAATGGTTTGGATGATTGGCGATCCCTTTGCCCCCGCCCAAGGAACGCTAGATCCTGAAATTTTGGCCTGGTGCGAAGACCATCAGTTTTTGCTGGTGACAAACAACCGGCGTTCCATGCCAGGTCACCTAGCAGAGCATCTGGCGGACAACCGAAGTATTCCTGGAATCCTAGCCCTACGACAAAGTGCATCGATGGGGAGAGCGATCGCAGACCTGCTTCTCATCGCTAGGGTAGGGGTCGGAGATGACTTTCAAGACCGTATCCGATATATTCCCCTGTAGCCATTTTTAACTCCAGGAGGTGAGACCCACGTTACCCAGCGAGCTTTTAATCTATCGATACCAGGGGGAGGGATTACAGCCCAAGCGGCTGGCGCTGGACAAGGCCAATCGGGCGATCGCCGCCGATCTTATCCACCTTTTTCAGCAGCAGGTGGGCCACACCCAGGGCACCCTCAATCGCCAACTCCAGAACTTGGAAGGCGAAGACACCAACTACCGCATCAAGCGGGGGCTGGCCCACATTTTGCGCAACAGCTTTGCCACCTTTGAGGCAGTTAGCCCCCTGGAACCCATCGAGCTGCGGCGGCGAGTCTTTGCGCTGGCGGCGGGTGGCGTTCCCTCCCCCGCCGCGACCCAGACCACCCTGACCACTCTGGGTCAACAGCTCTCGGCAGAACTTGATCGCGAGGTATCGGTAGCCGACCTGCGCCAGGGCCTCTACGCCGATCGCCAGGACAACCACATTCTGATCGAGTTTGAGGCCCCTACCCCCGACGCCCTGATTCACCGCTACAACCTGTCCCAGACCCAGGGGGTATTCTACAAAGCCAGTGACCTGGTCATGCACTTATACCGCAACGACCCCGGTGAGTATAAGCTGATGTTTCGCTATCTGAAGCTGTTTCGGCTGATGACCTACATCGAGGGCGACGCCGACTGTGGGTTTACCATCACCATCGACGGCCCCGCCAGCCTGTTTAAGCCCAGCACCCGCTATGGGGTGGATATTGCCAAGCTGATTCCGGCGATTCTGCACGTCAGCAAGTGGCGGCTGTCGGCGACTCTGCAAATGAAGGACAACTACACGCAGCAGGTCAAACCTCGAAAATTTACCCTCGACAGCGACTGCGGTCTGGTCACTCACTACCCCCCTGGCAAGACCTACGACAGCATGATTGAAGAATCGTTCGTCAGTCGTTGGCCGACCAAAGCTCTATGGAAGCTAGAGCGAGAAGTCGATCTAGTGCCCCTGCCCGGCAGCGTAATGATTCCCGACTTTCGCCTAGTACACCCTGACGGGCGGGAGTTTTTGCTGGAAATTGTGGGCTACTGGCGGCCCGAGTACCTGCGCAAAAAGTTTGCCCAGGTGCGCAACTCCGGACGCGACAACCTAATTTTGGCGGTGTCGGAACGGCTCAACCTGGAAAAGGCGGGAGTAGATATGGCAAATGTGCCAGCTCAGGTGGTGTGGTTCAAGACAAAGCTTCAGCCGAAGGCAATATTAGAGTTGCTAGGGGACTGATGGTATTTCATCCAAAATAGCAACTATGCAGAAATACAAAAGCTTAATTAGTCTGCTGCTGCTAGGGTTCAGTCTTACAATCATTGCTCAAGCACGGTTGATTCCC
>JBARVK010000191.1:0-4407 GCA_049646225.1 Nodosilinea sp. | reverse complement strand
GGCCCACCAGGCGATTATGCAAACCCTTATCCAACAGGGGTAATTAAGCGGTGGCCCTAACCCGACAGATCAGGCGATCGCAGTATCGCATTCTCGGCTTAGTCGGCCATGGGCAGTTTGGCCGGGTCTACTGCGCTATCCACCGCAAAACTGGGGACTTGGTGGCGATTAAAGATCTCCACAAAGACCGATTTCCCACCCACAAATTTTTGCGGGAGCTGCGGTTTTTAATTAGCCTTGAGCACCCTAGCATTGTCACCTGCCATGCCCTTGAACACTCGACTAGCGGGCGGCAGCTGGTGCTGGACTACTGCGAGGGGGGCACCCTGCGATCGCTGCTCGAAAGCGATACCGAGCTTACGGTGCAGGAGGTGTTGGGGTTTGCCTTAGATATTCTTGCTGCCCTGGAATGTGCCCACCGCCAGGGCATTGTGCACTGCGACATCAAACCGGAAAACATTCTCCTGGAGCTGATCCCAGGCGGCTGGGTGGCGCGGGTGTCTGACCTGGGCATTGCTCGGCTGAGTCAGGAGGCCAGCCAGGCCGATGGCGGTCACACGGGGTCGCCCGCCTACATGGCTCCAGAGCGATTTTACAATCAGCACCCCCCGGCGTCCGACCTCTACGCGGTGGGGATTATTTTGTACGAGCTGCTGCTGGGTCAGCGCCCGTTTTCGGGCACTCCGGTGGAGCTGATGGTGGCCCATTTAAACCGCCATCCCATTATCCCGGCTCAGGTGCCAGCGCCTCTGGATCGAGTTCTGCGTACGGCGCTGCAAAAGCTGCTGCCCAAGCGCTACACCACGGCCCAGGCGATGCGCGCCGACCTGATGGCGGCCTATGCCACCTACCAGGCCCAGGGGCTGCTGACCCAACCTGCCTGCGCCAAGGTGCTGCCCGACCTCGATCTGGCTTCAGATTTACCCTTTGTGACGCTGCCCCACCCGACCACCGTCATGGGATTAGTACCAATGCCCCGGCAGGGGCATTTGGTCGTGACCTGTAGCCAAGAGCGAGTGTGGTTTTATCACTGGGCTCAGGAAAATATGGCTGCGCCTCAGGAGAGCCAGGGGTTTGGGCTACCGGCGCCGGTGCAGGCTTTTTTGCCTACGCCCCAGGGCGGCGTGCTGGTCACCACCGAGTCGCTGCACCTGCTGTCGATGACCCACGGGTTGGGCTGCATTGCCCAGGGTACCGACCCCCGTGGGGTGGCCGTTGCCCCCAGTGGGGAGTGGTTTGCCACCGCCGCCGAGGTGGCTCGCGATCGCATGAAGATCGCCATTCGCCAGCTGTCTATGCCGCCAGAGCAAGGGGTCAAAATATCGGCCCCGATGACCGCTACCTTTCCCACCCAACCGGGGGATACGCTGGTCACCCTGATGACCTTAGATAATCGCCACGCCACGTTGGTCACGCACCGAGGCAGCCGGACCATATTTCACGGCGTTACTCGGCGGGGTACCTACCTAGGATCGATTTCAGCCTCGGTGCCCATCTACAATCTGGTGGCCACCAGCCACCCCTACCGCTACCTGGCCCTCGAAAAGAACTGTCCCAATGCCCTGCTGATCGTCGATCTGAGGCCCTTTAGAATTTTGCGCTACCGGGTCGATATCGTACCCTTCTGGCTGTTTGAAACGGCAGTGGGCTACGGTCTGCTGAGCCAAGCCGGAGAATTTTTGTTGATCAACGATGAGGGCCGCGTTATGAACCGCACGACCGGTTTGCCTCGCCCTACCGCCATGGTGCCGCGAGGGGCAAAACCCGGATCTCAGGAGCGATCGCCTACCCAGTACCTGTGGAGTCGCAACGACGGCAACCGCAGCCGCCTGTACACCGTAACGATTGGTGATCTAGCTTCTGATATTTTGGTGTAGCCCTAGTTCTGGCTATCCGTTGCAATACCCGAGGCACTTTAGGGGACACTAAAGGGCGGTGTTTTAACGTTTAAACGAAGCCATGCTGGAATTTATGACCCTGCCCGACAATGTGCTGCCTCCGGTGGCCCCCTATTCCCACGCGGTTAGGGCGGGAGACTTTTTGTTTGTGACCGGGCAGCTGGCGGAAGATCCAGCTACTGGCGAGGTTGTCAAAGGCTCCATTGAAGCTCAAACCCGCCAGGTGATGGAAAATCTAACGCTGGTGCTCAACCACGCCGGCAGCGGCTTTAATCGGGTGGTGATGGCGCGCATTTTTGTGACTGACTTTCGCTATTACGAAACGGTTAACGCGATTTATCAGGGTTACTTTGGTAATGCTCCCCAGCCTAGCCGCACCACCGTGGGCGTTACGGCCCTGGCGGGCTACGGTGATGTAGAAATCGATTTGATTGCCTACTGCGGCGAGTAGGACAGGGGCAATAGGGCGGCTGGTGGGGGAAATAGACAGCCGGTAGGCCGCTCCGCAATGGTTTGGGAAGGGTGAGTGGTACCCGTGCCAAACCATTGCGGCCTTGTTTCCTGGGTAAGGCCGTCGGTGCCTCCCCAACGCATGGTTTCACACCCTGCCCTGGGGTACATGGCAGGGGCGCGATCGCTGTCTAAGATCGAGAGTGTTTGCCTTGGAGCAGCAATGGTTCTCGATCAACTGCCGGTGTCCCGCGTCAATGCTCGCAAAACCGACGCCTTCGATATTTACAACTGTCGGTTTTATGAGGGCAGCAACCCTTACCTAAATCGGGCGGCGATCGCGTTTGACTTTGCCCTCACCGGCCACAGTGACCCGCTGCCGCTGGAGACTTATGTTGATGCGGTGAGCGATCGCTACCCTCACCTCAGCGAGCAATCTTACGAGTCCTACGCCCACCTGTTTGCCCAGGTCGTCGCTGGGGTAAACCAGCTCGACATGGATTTGCATTTGCGCCACTGGAGCGTGACCCATCGGGGTAATCGCTGCTGCGTAGCTGTCGAAGCCCTGCACGGACGCACGACCCGATCGGTGGTCTTTGCGGTGTGGGATTGGTTTGAGGCCATCACTCAAGACCAGCGCTTCTACATCGAAGACCACGTTGAGGTTTTTCAACAGCTCTTTCGCCAGTCGGTCTACGGAGGGCCGACGGTGTATGCCCTGTTGCGAACCGCTCAAGAAAAAGACATTCCCTCCTTTTATCTGTGGGACGAGGGGCTGATGCAGTATGGCTACGGTAAAAAGCTGGTGCGCGGTGTAGCAACCACCTTTGATACCGACAGCCATTTAGATTCAGACTTTACGACTCGCAAAGACGACTGCAAAGCCTTTCTCAGCACCCTGGGGTTTCCGGTGCCCAAGGGCGACATCGTGGCCACGCGTCAGGAGGCCTTAGACGCCGCCGATCGCATCGGCTACCCGATTGCGCTAAAGCCGGTGTCGGGGCACAAGGGCGAAGGGGTAACGGCGGGGGTGCGCGACAGCGAGGAACTGGAGGCCGCCTTCGATCGCGCCGTTGCCTCCATCCCGGTCGATGAATCGGTGCGGGTGATTGTCGAGACCAGTATTGCTGGGTCTGACTTTCGCCTGTTGTGCGTCAACGGTCGCTTTGTGGCGGCCATGGAGCGCCGCCCTGCCTTCGTTACCGGGGATGGTTACTCGACTGTGGGTGAGCTGATTAGCGACGCCAACCGAGCCAGCGATCGCCGCGATACGCCCACTTCGCCCCTGGGCAAGATCAAAGTCGATGACGCCATGGAGCTTTACCTGGCAGAGCAGGGGTTGACCCTGGAGAGCGTTTTAGACGACGGTCGCACCGTCTACCTGCGCAAAGTGGCCAACCTGTCTGCGGGCGGGGTGAGCTTGGATGCTACCCCCACAATTCACCCTGACAACGTGATTTTGGCGCAGGATATTGCCCAGCACTTTCGCTTGACCTGCCTGGGCATCGATGCGATCACTCGAGACCTGTCGCGATCGTGGAAGGACGGTAATTTTGGCATTCTTGAAATCAACTCGGCCCCAGGAATCTATATGCACCTGAAGCCCTCAGTGGGCGATCGCGTGGATGTGACCACCCCAATTTTAGAAACATTTTTCCCCGCTGAAACCAGCGCCCGCATTCCAATCATGACATTTAACCGGGTTTCGATGCGCGATCTGCAAGAGCTGGTGGACCATGTTTTGCTGCAGCACCCCAACTGGGTGATTGGGGCAGTATGCCGAGAGGGGGTGCTAATCAATCGGTCTGAGAAAAACCTGAGTGCAGACTACAACGCCAACGTGCGGAACCTGCTGCGCAATCCCAAGCTCGATATGCTCATTGCCGAGTATCGCGGCGATGTGTTTGAGCAAGAAGGGGTGTTTTACTTAGGTAGTGACATGGTGGTCTTAGAGAACCCCACCGAAACTGAAACGATTCTCACCCGCGATGTGTTTCCTCACTCAACGGTGATTGTGCGAGAGGGCGATAATATTTCGATTCGCCGCGAGGGGCTGATT
>JBARVK010000190.1:0-6217 GCA_049646225.1 Nodosilinea sp. | reverse complement strand
CAGCTTCTCATAGTCATTGAGCTGAGCCGAGATGTCGGCTTCTTCCAGTTCGGCCATGGCGTAGCGGGGCTCGGCGAAAATCATCACCCCCATGGCGTTTTGCAAAAAGTAGCCACAGGTCTTAGTGCCAATGACGAGAAAGAAGCTGTCTTCAATCTTTTGGTACAGCCACGCTACACAGCTGATAGGGCAAAAGGTATGGTAATTGCCGGTGTCGCAATCAAATTCGAGAGCAGAGGGTTGGGGTTGAGCTTGGGCCACGGTCATGGTCGGGGTATCTCCCTAGTGAAGGACTTATGGCCTGGGTCGATCATCCTCCCTGCCGCCTGCCCCAGAGCAGGCTTCGTCGTCATAGGCGGGGGAGAGCGGTGGCGGAGCGTCGATGGTAATGGCCTCAGCTGAAGCCAAGGAAACCTCCGATTGAGCGCTACTGGGCAACAACTTGTGTTCTGCCTCCAGCGCGGCTAGCTCGTTCACCGGACTGATGTCTAAACCCAGGGCCGCAATAATGCGATCGGGGTTGCTGCTTAAATCCACCACCAGGGGGAGCAGGTTAGTCAGGTCAGGTTCTAGGGTGGCTAAAGCCCCTAAAATAAAGCCCGACGAGGGTCGCCTGTGCCCGTTACTGGTTACCCAAATACCCAATTTGTCGATCCACTCGCGGTTGTCTTGGTAGTAGGTCAACCACTTGATTTTGAGCGATCGCCGCAGTTGTTTGCTGTTCACAGATGCCTCAGGCGGGGTTCGCCAACCTCGTGTTCAGAGATTGATTAAACCAGAAAAATGCCCTACATATCGGGGCTATCGCCCAACAGCGGCTGATCCTCATTGGCGTCGATGGTTTGGGGGTGATCGGTATTATCGAGCACCATTTCGGGGTCAAAGTTGAGCCCCAACACCTCGACTAGCGCATCCTCGTCAGAGTTGAGCTGGTAGAAGGGCACCATCAGGTTCGACAGCTTGGGTTCCAGGGCATTCACCACCCCCAGCACCAAAAAGGAGGAGGGACGGCGACCGCCATCGGGGGTTCGCACCGAGGTCTGCTGCATTTGCAGCATCAACCAGGCTCGGTTGGATTGCACATAGTCCAACCACTTTTGGCGAATAACCTGGGTAAAATTCTCAAAAAAGGCCATAATCCTGACTCTTTGCTAAATCGCCTATAGGTAGCTGCCGGGTTTGAACGGCTGCGTACCGATGATAATGCAGCACTTCAGGATTAGAACTCAATCGAGGGGGATTTTTGCAGCAATAGATATTGAATTGTCTTGGGGAATGCACAACGCTAACGGTGCGGTTGTGCGGCTGAGTGAACCACCTCCTTCAGATAACCTGTAGGGTGCATTAGCGCAGCAATGCACCATCTCTTAACTTGGAGGCAAATCCCCTCCTAGGAGGGGTAGGGGTGGGTTAGCCAAGACGTCGGAACCCACCCCGCCCTGCGGGCACCCCTCCGAAGGAGGGGAAGGTGCGATCACACCATCATCAGATCCATCTCGTCCACTTCCTGCTTGGGCGCATCCGCAGGCGGGTTGAGGTAGAAGTCAGACAGCAGACTAAACAGCTCGCGATCGGCGGCGTCTTCGGGCACAACGCCTTCGGGACGGGCCAAAATCTGATCGGCAATGTTGAGGTAGTACTGACACACCGAATCCAGTGCAGGATCGGTTTCAGCCATTTCAAATACCGTTTTGCCCTTCACCCGCGAGATGCGAATGTCTTCGATCAGGGGCAAAATCTCCAGCACCGGCATGGGCACATGCTCGATGTATTTGTCGATCAGGTCGCGCTTAGAGGTGCGGTTGCCGATTAGCCCCGCCAGACGCAGGGGGTGAGTGCGAGCTTTTTCGCGCACAGAGGCGGCAATACGGTTGGCCGCAAACAGCGCGTCAAAGCCGTTGTCGGTGACGATCAGGCAATAGTCAGAATAGTTGAGCGGAGCCGCAAAGCCACCGCAGACGACGTCACCCAGCACATCGAAGAGAATCACATCGTACTCGTCGAAGGCGTTGAGTTCCTTCAGGAGCTTGACGGTTTCGCCTACCACGTAGCCGCCGCAGCCCGCCCCCGCTGGGGTACCACCGGCCTCGACACAGTGCACACCACCATAGCCCTTGTAGATCACATCTTCGGCCCATACGTCTTCGTAGTGGAAGTCTTTTTCTTGCAGGGTGTCGATGATGGTGGGAATCAGGAAGCCAGTGAGGGTAAAGGTACTGTCGTGCTTGGGGTCACAGCCAATTTGCAGTACTTTGCGGCCCCGTTTGGCCAGGGCCACCGAGATGTTGCAGCTGGTGGTGGACTTACCAATGCCCCCTTTCCCGTACACAGAAAGCTTTAATGTCTGGTGAACCATAGGGGAAAATGCTCATCTAGGGCGGATAAAGCCAAACCCAGTCCAGGGGTGATTGCTTGGGATAGTCATCCTACCCGCTGGACATGGCTCGACTGTTAAACAAACAGGGTCTACGCAGTTGCCCACGTGCCCAGGGTGTTTCGGCTGTTTGGATTATGGTCATACCCGCCAGGGAATGGGAAGGGGGCTTGAGAATAGATATCCACGCAAAAGCCTGAAACACAATCCAAAAGACCACTACAGACTACAGATAGACTTAAATTCAGAATCAACCCACAAAAAGACCTAGGGGAAAAATTTAGGTCTTAAATTAAATTAATTGAGAACAATAACAAAAAGCGCATGCTTAAATCTTTTAGGGCATTCTGGCTTTTTGAATAAGCCTACATTGGCGCCCTCAACCCTTTACAGTGAGCCAAACCGGGACGTTAGCCCAAATCTTCTGCTCAGTCTGGTGGCTGAGCAGAAGATTTACCCTCGGTTGGGACATTGAGGCGATCGCCCTCCCGGCTCCCGAGAGAATTTTCTATACATTCGTAAACTTTTCGCCTATGCAACAGAATGTAACGGCGTTGCTTGGGGGTACGGCGGCGAGCCCATGGCTAGGGCTCTTCATTTAGTTACCGTTGACTAGCAGGTCGCTGGGCTCACCAGGAAAGAACTGAGTCTCTAATATCTCTGCCAGACTATAGGGACACGGGGCTGGAAACGTGCTTGTCGGCAAGGTCGTTTCTCCAGCCACAAGTTCGACAGACCTGAGATAAGCTCTGTCGAGGGCTGCCGGGTACGGTTACAGGACTGTAGCCCCTTGCTAGTGAGACGGCTCTGCGGCCCGCCCCAAAAAAATAGAGGTAAATGCTTCGATAGTGTCGAAGTCGATCTGGGAGGCGATCGCCATCACCCGCCGACCATCAACCTGTAGGGTAGTCGCCTCAATAGTGCGGAGAACATCGATCAGGGTAAGTTGACCGGAAGCAGCTGTATCTAGAACGGCATTACGCAGCAGATCCCACCCAGGGCTATCGCTGTCAGAGAAAGCGATGGTAGTCGCCAGCAGCCGCCAGAAAAACTGACCAGCGAAGGTATCTGAAGCGTCTCGCAGGTTATCGGCATCGACCAGTACGTTTTTAGTCAGCGCCTGACGAGCCTGATCTTCCTCAATGCGCAGCACGTTGAGCAGCAGCTGCAAATCGCGACTAGGGATGCCGGTACGGGCAAACGATTCTAAATCGCTGACGGAAATAGGCGGGGTTTCGAGAGACCCATAGGTGATCTGAATGTCGTCTGCGGCACTCGCCTGGGGGGTGGCGACGGCCAACCCGGTCAGGGATGTAGCCACCAGAGCGAGAGCCGTTGCGGTCCTGCCGAAAGAGTTGAGCGGGGCCGAGACTAGCTGACGAGCGACCTGTAGAGATTGGTGCATAGTGCGTTGCTCACGCTTACTCCAGGATAATTAATGACGATGATCAGACTTTAAAAGTTTCTAACGCTATGGCTACGCTTCCACCCACCATTGGTTTGATTCCGGCTGCTGGGCAAGGCACGCGCATTTCGCCGCTGCCGATGAGCAAAGAGTTGTTTCCAGTCGGTTTTCGTATGGTAGCGGGCAAGGTGGGGCCTCGCCCCAAGGTCGTGTGCCACTATTTGCTTGAAAAGATGCAGAAGGCTGGGGCCACCCAGGCGTTTCTGATTCTACGACCCGGCAAGTGGGATATACCCGACTTTTTGGGGGATGGGGCCGATATCGGTCTGCATCTGAGCTACCTGACGGTGCATGTGCCCTTTGGGGTGCCCTTTAGCCTCAATCAGGCCTATCCGTTTCTGCGAGGGGCAACAGTGGTCATGGGGTTTCCAGATATTTTGTTTGAACCAGACCAGGCCTATCAGATCCTGCTGGAGCGGCTGCACGGAGGCCGGGCTGATGTGGTGCTGGGGCTGTTTCCGACCCAGCAACCCGAGAAGGTGGGGGTGGTCGATTTTGATGAGACAGGGCTAGTGCGGGGTATCTACGAAAAGTCGGGCTTCACTCACCTGCCCTACATGTGGGCGATCGCCGCCTGGCGGCCTACTTTTTCAGAGTTTTTGCACGGGTTTGTGCGCGATCGCACCCAAGCCCTAATCGGTAGCCAAGTTCCCCAACACCTGACCACCCTGCCACCCTACGTCGAAACGCCCATCGGCGATGTCATTCAGGCTGCGCTTCAGGCGGGGCTTCGGGTTGAGGCAGAGCCCTTTGCCCAGGGCAGCTACTTGGATATCGGCACACCAGAAAATTTGGCCAGTGCCATTCAGCAACATCCGTTTCCAGCGATGTGAGCGCTGCGCTGCTTAACCGTTGAATAGATGAGAGAAAACGGATCTCTCCAAGGTCGAGCTAATCGTCGAAGTGGATATCATCAGGGCCAAAGATAGAGCCAGACACGGTGTGCTCTAGCTCCATGCGCTGCTCCATCTGGCGCAAGAAATAGCCGGTCATCATGGCGGAGGCGAGCAGGCCAGCCAGGTTCTCGCGATCGGTGGTGACCTGAACGTTAAAGCCTTCGCTAGGCAAAACGCCTACCAGCCCTTGAACATTGTGGGCAATAATCTGCTTGATTTCGCCGCTTACCGACTGCGCCACCCGAGTCAGCACTTCCGGCGACTGGTGCTGGAGATAGTTGAGCAACTCATTGACTTGGTCGCTATTGGGAGACATGCCAATGAATTCAGCATCTTCAGGGTTAAATACCATGGAATCTCAAAGACCTCTGGTCACAACGTAGGCGACGGCGAGTACCGATTGTTGGGGAGGTTAGATTCGATGAATCTGGTGTAACTAAGGCAACCCCACGCCTGCCAATACCTACTTACTTCTTCCGATAATAGCGTAACGAATCGTGAAACATTGCGTCGATTCTGGGGTTTAGGTTCACTCTCCTGGGCCAAAACCCAGGGCCAAAGGCGATCAGAGGCGACCCTGCGCCAAATTATTCTCTTTACAATATCTTGACGGAATGGGCCGCTACGCGGGTCTATGACGCCGATTCTACATCGGGCACCTCTGGTTCTGGCTCAAGGTCAGCCTCGTCGTCAGGGGCGGCAGCGTCGGTCTGGGAGGGGGTTGAGCCTTTGACCCGCAGCTGAGGCAGCTGATCGATCTCAAAATGTTGGTAAAACTTGTCGGTAACCTGCACCAGGGACGATCGCCCCTCGGCCTGCCGACGCTTGCGCACAAACCCCTGGGTGACCAATTCTGGTACGTGTTGGTAGACGCCAGAGCCGCGCAGCTCAACCAAATCGGTCTGACTGATGGGGCCTTTGAGGGCGATCGCCGCCAGGGTTCGCAGGGCCCCGACGCCCAGGTCGATGGGAACAAGTAAGTCCACCAAAAATCGGTAGCGCTCCTTGAGCTGGAGACAGTAGCCATCGATGGTTTCGACAATTTCGAGGGCACCGTCGCGGTGGGCGTACTCGTCCATTAGCTCAATTAGCCCTTCTTCGACGTCGTCGCGATCGCAGCGGGCGAGTTCGGCCAGCTTGCTAATGTCGAGGGGCTGCCCTTTGAGGTAGAGGATAGCTTCAAGGGTGGTGGCGAGACCAGGCATAGAGCGTCAGTACCGGGAGACCGTTCTCAAGCCTAGCGCTGATCGACGGAAACGGTTGATTGGGGAAGGTGGAGAATTTCCGTAGGGGCAAACGGCGTTTGCCCTGCGAGATAGGGCGGAAGGACACAGCACAGAAACAATCTGCGATTGCGGGGAGAGGTCTAATCCAAGTTATGTCCAGTTAGTTCTACAAAAATGTCTTCGAGGTTAGAGGGGCGGGTCATCATGCCGGTTTTGTCGGGCTGCTGGTCAAGATGGGCATTGGCGGCCTCTAGGG
>JBARVK010000189.1:0-5176 GCA_049646225.1 Nodosilinea sp. | reverse complement strand
GCTTTGCGACTAACGAGAACTGGTTTACGACTAACAAGAACTGGTTTACGGTTAACAAGAACTGGTTTGCGATTAACGAGAACTGGTTTACGGTTAACAAGAACTCGTTTGCGGCTAACGAGAACTGGTTGACGACCAACAAGTTCTCTTTCATAACTAACGGGCTCCCCCGGTATCAACGTAAGCCGGGAAAGTCTGGCGCGGGCATTCAGGAGCCAGGAGCTAGAAGGCTATGCCCTCCTAACTTCTAGCTTTTGACGGCTCTCTAGAAAATCTGTACTTGGACAAGGATTATCTACTCTAGAGCATCTACAGTCGCTTCGATCGCATCTCGCGTCAGGATCGGTTGGCTAAAGCCATTGATCAGCGGACTTTGCTCCAGACGCTGCTGGGCCGTAGCGCGATCGAGCGGCTGCACCTGCTGCCGCAGGGCCTCGATACTCTGTTGGCCGGGGGAGACAAACAGCTGTTCGCCGCTGGTCAAAATCACTTCCTCGCCGCCCTCCGTCAGCCGAAAGGCGACCTCCCCTTCCCACGAAAAAATTTCCACAGGCGCGCTAAGGTCGTCAGCGATGTTGACAAAGACCGTAGTGCCGCGAATGCCCGCGATCCCGGCTGGGGTGACGATTTCTACGGGTTCGGCTAAGGTCCCTTCTACCCAGGTGATCATTTGCCCGGCATCGAGCTGGAGCTGGTTAGGGCGCAGGGTGAGTGCCGCGTCGCCACCGATACGAAAGACGACTCCGGTGACCAAACCCACCTCGGCTAGGGCCTGATCGGCGGTGCGAATTTGATCGCCGTAGGCCAGAGTCTGGTTGACTTGAGCGGGCTCGGGCTCGGCCTGGGCGAGGCTGACCGAGACGGGGGTGGCGACAATGTCTTGGATAGTGGCAATTCGCGAAGCAATCCTTTCAGGAATCGCCGCTTGGTCCTGGGCTGCTTCCACCTGGGGTTCAGTGGGTTCGCAGCCCGCGATCGCGACTCCCCCCGCCATGGCCAGGGCGATCGCCAGCGACCTGCCGCAAAATGATAAGGGCAGCGACCGATCTCGAAGGCCCGGTGCAATTCTGCTTGAAACCTGTTGCATAGTTAGGGTGGAGCCAATGGTGGATCTGGGGAGCAACGTGCCAAGCCCTGGCTTTAGATTATTCAGTCTGAAGCACTGATTTTCCGCAAAGTGCTGACCACTGTTGTCCTGGCGTGCCCAAACGATTTGGAGGTTAAACCCTATGGAACTGGCAATCTGGCTAGCGGTAGTGCTGGCAATTCTTGGCTTTGGCATGGGGTCTATGGTGTGGGCCTACCGCCGCCCCTTGGGCAATAGCGCCCTCTTCCCTGCCCCGGTGACCGAGCTTTCGGTACCGATTGGTGATGATGCCCGCACCCGATTTGAGGCAGGCTGCACCGACTTTGCCCAGGGCCATTACCTCGACGCCATCGACGAGTTTGGGGTCGTTATGGCCGCTGAACCTGGCTGTGCCGAAGCCTTTCACAACGGTGGCCTCGCCTATGCCAACATGGGTACCGATGGCCCAGCGGTACAGGCGTTGCTGAAAGCGAGTGAACTCTATGACCAGCAGGGCACCAAAGCCGGGATCGATCTGGTCAAACAACAGCTGGAACAGATCGCCAGCCGCCGGGGCCTCAACCCTCGCGCCGTCGCCTAGGGGATTCTAGAGATGGCGAAGCAACGTCTAGATGCCCTGCTGGTAGAGCGGGGGCTGTGCGAATCGCGGCAGCAGGCCCAGCGGTTGATTCGGGCTGGAGAGGTGCAGGTCAACCACGCCGTCGTGGATAAACCGGGCACGGCCTTTGCTGCGGATGTGGAACTGCTGGTGAAGGCGCGATCGCCCTTTGTGTCGCGCGGCGGCGAAAAGCTGGCCAAAGCCCTGGACGAGTTTCCGATCGTGCCCAAAGGACGGATTGTGCTGGATGGCGGTATCTCTACGGGAGGCTTTACCGACTGCCTGCTGCAGGCCGGGGCCGAGCAGATCTATGGCATTGACGTGGGCTACGGTCAGGTGGCCTGGGCGCTGCGGCAAGACCCCCGCGTGATCTTGCGCGAGCGCACCAACCTGCGCCACCTCACCCCCGAGCAGCTCTACGGCGAGCAGGATTCTCGACCCGATCTGGGCGTGATGGATGTGTCGTTTATTTCGCTGACCAAAGTGCTGCCCGCTTTTTGGGCGCTGCTGGTGCCGCCGCGAGAGGTGGTGCTGCTGGTGAAGCCGCAGTTTGAGGTGGGGCGCGATCGCGTTGGCAAAAAGGGCGTGGTGCGCGACCCTGGGGATCAGGCGGCTGCGATCGCCAGGGTGCTGGCCTCGGCTCAATCGTTGGGCTGGACATACCAGGGCCTCACCTGGTCGCCGCTGGTGGGCCCGGCGGGCAATATTGAATACCTGCTGTGGCTGAGTCAGGGGGCAGAGCCCACCCCAGTTCCTGCGCTGGATGATCTGAAGACTCTGGCCATTGACGCTCGCCTCAGCTTAGGAGGCTAGGGCCGCAGGCTGAGGGGCTTGGCTGAGGCGATCGCGATCGTGGGGTAGCTCGTAGGCGATCGCGGGGCCAGCAGGCACAATGCCGCTGGGGTTTAGCTCGGGCAAACCCGCATAATAAAGCTGTTTGACATGCTCCACGCTGCACCATTCTGCAACCCCCGGCTGCTGGTACAGGTCACGACAGTAGGCCCACAGGTTGGGGTAGTCGACCAGGCGCTTGAGGTTGGTCTTAAACAGCCCGTGGTAGGCCAAATCAAAGCGAAACAGCGTGGTGAACATACACCAGTCCGCCAGAGTAATCGCGTCGCCCACCAGGTAGCGCTGCTGCCTGAGGACGCTTTCCCAGTGATCCAGCGCCGCGAATAGCTCCGTCACCGCGTCGTTGTAGGCCGCCTGGGACGCCGCAAAGCCGCTGCGGTACACGCCATTGTTGATTGGCTGATAGATGGCGTCCATCACGGCGTCAATCTGGGGCCGCCGCGCCTCAGGGTAAAAGTCGCGCTGGGGAAACTCGGCAAAGGCATTGAATTCCGAGTTCAGCATTTGAATGATCTGCCGCGACTCGTTGTTGACAATGGTTTGGGTCTGCGGATCCCAAAGCACCGGCACCGTGACCCGCCCGGTGTAATCGGCCTTGGCGCGAGTGTAGATTTGCCACAGGTAGTCTGAGCCGTAGAGACCGTCGGGAATGCTGCCAAAGCGCGCTGAGAATTTCCAGCCCTGGTCGCTGATCACCGGATCCACAATAGAGAGGCCGATCGCCCCTTGCAGGCCTTTCAGCGATCGCAGCAGCACCGTGCGGTGGGCCCAGGGGCAGCCCAGCGACACGTACAGGTGGTAGCGCCCCGGCTCCGCCTTAAACCCGCTAGAGCCATCCGCCGTTACCCAGTTGTGGAACAGGGTGGGCATGCGCTTGAACTGGCCCGATTCATCGCGCTCAGTCCATTCGGTCGTCCATTTGCCGTCGATCAGTCTGCCGAGTGCCATGGGAATGTCCTTTGAAGGAAGAAAAGGGTGAGGGAAATGGGGAACGGGATGTTTGATGTTGGAGGGGCGCATCTGCGTAGTCCAAAATCAAACATCAGTCAAACCGATAGGCCGCCATGCTAAACGCACCGTAGGTAAAGCCCGAGTGAATTTGTTGTCCGCTGCCGCCCGCTCCGAGCGCCACAAATAGAGGCAGCAGGTGCTCTTCGGTGGGGTGGTTTTGGGCCGCGTGGGGGGCGCGCTGGCGATAGTCGAGCAGGGCGGCAATGTCGCGATCGAGAATGGCTTTGGCCAGCCAGGCATCAAAGGCTACGGCCCAGTCGGGCGGGGCCGCGTTGTAGTCGCTGTCAAAATATCCCAGGTTGTGGGTCGCCGCGCCGCTGGCGACAATTAGCACCCCCTCGCCCCGCAGGGGGGCCAGGGCTTTGCCAAGTTGGTAGTGGTGCAGGGTGGATTCATGGGGCTGAAGCGAGATCGGCACGACGGGAATGGTGCCCTCGGGGTCGGCCAAAATAAGCGGCGTCCAAACGCCGTGGTCAAAGCCGCGATTCTGATGGGTGCGAGCCTCAAACCCCGCCTCGTGGAGCATCGTCATGACCCGCTCCGCCAGCTCAGGGCTGCCCGGTGCCGGGTAGGTCAGCTCATACAGCTGGCGAGGAAAGCCGCCGAAGTCGTAGATCGTTTTTGGCTGTGCGGCGGTGCTCACCATGGGGTGCGCCGTTAGCCAGTGGGCCGAAACGGCCAGAATTGCTCTAGGCTTTGGCACAGTTTGCAGCAGCGATCGCAAAAAGTCTTGAGTCGACCCGGCGCGCATAGGCAGGTCGGGTGCTCCGTGGGAAATAAATAGGCTGGGTAGGGAAGCCATAGTGTTTGTTCAGATAGTTTGGGACAAAACTATCTGCTGCCAGAATAGCGCTGCCAGCTTTAAAACGACAGGCTGAGGTCTACGCCACCGGATTAAGGTGTGTGCTGTTGAGACAGCTTGTGCAGCAGCGCCAGCGCCATCTCGGCCTGGGTGACGGGCACAAACAAGTGGTCGTGGTAAAAGGCCGACACCGGGTTGACACTGATGCCGTGGCGGGCGAGCCGGGTGGCGATTGCTGCCAAAAACCCCACGGCCTCCAGGCTGGAGTGCACGGTCAGGGTAATCAGGGCAAAGACAGCGTCGTAGGGCAGACCGGCTCGGTCGGCTTGCGATCGCTCCAGAATTAGCGTTGTCCCTTCGGCTTCCTGAAACAGACCCAGGGGATCGAGGCTAGGGTCGGCGGGCGACCCAATCGCCAGGGTGCAAAACACGTAGGTTCCCTCCCGCCGCAGGGGCTGCATGGTTGCGAGCAATTGGCTGAGGTCGGTTGCTCCGGCCATAGATTTTCGTTCCCCAAGATGCTGCCTAGCGGTCTTGTCGGTGAGGCAGATTACAGGGGTTCGAGCAGCAGCTGTTCGGCTAGCTGCTTTTTGGCTAGCAGGCCCAGGGTTTGCATGGCCTGCTCCACATGCTCTGACCAAGGCACGGCTGTGTTGAGCCGAAAGCAGTTGCCGTAGCACTGGCCCGAGGCCGAAAACATAATGCCGGGGGCGATCGCGATCCCCATCGCCAGCGCCTCTTTATACAGCCGCATGGAGTCAAACCCCTCCGGCATTTCGAGCCACAGCACATGGCCCCCAGTGGGGCGAGTGGCGCAGGTTTCGGC
>JBARVK010000188.1:0-2565 GCA_049646225.1 Nodosilinea sp. | reverse complement strand
GGCATTGTAGGCCCGGTTGCGATGCAGCGACATAGAGATGAACAGCCGCACCATGGGCGAGGATGACTCAATGCGCTCAGCCACTTGGGCGGCAGATACGACAATGCAGCGGCAGGGGCAGAGGGCTTTAGCGGAGGCCGATCGGGGTGAGGCATCGATAATGCCCATTTCGCCAAAAATATCGCCTGGCCCCAGGACATTGAGCTGAAGTGAGTCTTCGCCCGTGCCAACAAAAATTTCGATATAGCCCGACTCAATAATATAGGCGCGATCGGCAGAGCTGCCCTCGGTAAAGATAGTATCTCCCGCATTAAAGAGGCGGCTATTGCATTCAGACGATTCGGCAATATCGGCGATGAGGGCACTGCTTTCGGGTTCGGCTGGAATGGCTTCAGGTCTAGCGGCTCCCGGTATCATCGGCGGGCAATCTGGGAACATGACATTTTTCATAGTGAGACGATTTTCAGAGGCTATGTTTAAGCATCTCCCATTTCTCTGAGGGTGCCCATGATCAAATTGTGAAGTGTCAGTGAGTATTCTAAAAAGGCCTGGGCAATCACAAACCTGTCGTGTAGTAGTCACGGTCGGCCATGATCTAAATCACAGCAAGGCCGGTCTAAACGGTTCAACATCCGCCAGAATATGGGCGGTGCCCTGGCCCATCGGTCTCCTGATCTGGCTAGACCCCGCCGATCGCTGCCCAGTTCTTTGCCCTTAACGTTTCTAATGCTATGACCGCCTACTCTGCTTCGTCTGCTCGCTCGGTTAGCCAGGTTACGGTCGTGGGGGCTGGCAATGTGGGCAGTACCCTTTCTCAGCGCCTGCTGGAGCACGACCTGGCCAACGTGGTGCTGATCGACATTGTGGCCGGGCGGCCCCAGGGGGTAGCGCTCGATTTAGCCCAGGCGGCAGGCAGTGAGGGGCACAACCGCACCATCCTTGGCACCAACGACTACCAGGACACGGCTAATTCAGACATTGTGGTGATTACCGCCGGACTACCCCGCCGTCCCGGCATGACCCGCGACGACCTCACCCAGACCAACGGCAAGATTGTGATCGAGACGGTGCGGCAGGCGCTGGCGGTGTCGCCTCAGGCCAGCATCATTGTCGTGACCAACCCGCTTGATGTGATGGCCTACCTGGCCTGGCAGGCCAGCGGGCTGCCCCCTCAGCGGGTGATGGGCATGGCTGGGGTGCTCGATTCGGCCCGGTTTCAGCGCTTTATTGCCTGGGAGTTGGGGGTGCCTCCCCAAGATGTGTCGGCCATGGTGCTGGGCGGCCATGGCGACTTGATGGTGCCCCTGCCCAGCTACACCACCGTCAGCGGCATTCCGGTCGCGGAGCTGCTGAGCGCCGATCGCCTGGCCGCGCTCATCGATCGCACCCGCAGCGGCGGGGCCGAGATTGTGCAGCTGCTCAAGCAGGGTGGGGCTTACTACGCCCCCGCCTCGTCGGCCTGCGTGATGGTCGAGGCGATACTACGCCACCAGCGGTGCATTTTGCCCTTGGCGGCCCACCTGACCGGCCAGTACGGACTCGATGACCTTTACCTGGGGGTGCCCTGTCGGCTGGGGCAGGGAGGGGTGGAAGAGATTCTGGAGCTGTCGCTGACGGCCAGTGAACAAGAGGCGCTGACGCGATCGGCGGCCTCCGTCAAAGAGCAGCTCCAGGGGGCCCTCACCCTGCTCGATGCCTAGAGTTGGGATGCCTGCCATAGCTTGGGATGGGTGAAGCGATCGCAAGGCACCGGACAACCCCTATTAAAATGGCAGAATCGATCGGTACACTGTCTGTTAGAACGGTTCCACGCTCCAGGTTTTGCGATGACGGCCTCCATTCCCACGCTTTCTGCCCAGTACGACCCCACTCAGACCGAGACGAAGTGGCAAACCCAGTGGGAAGTCAACCAGGTCTTTAAGGCCGACCCCGACCACCCCGGCGAACCCTACTGCGTGGTGATTCCGCCGCCGAACGTGACCGGCAGCCTGCACATGGGCCACGCCTTTGAGAACGCGCTGATCGACACCCTGGTGCGCTACCAGCGGATGGCGGGGCGCAACACCCTGTGGCTGCCCGGCACCGACCACGCCAGCATTGCGGTCAGCACCATTCTCGATCGGCAGTTTCAGGCGGAGGGGCTGAGTAAGGAAGATGTGGGGCGCGATCGCTACCTAGAGCGAGCCTGGGAATGGAAGGCTGAGTCAGGTGGCACCATCGTCAACCAGCTGCGCAAGCTGGGCGTATCGGTGGACTGGTCGCGCGAGCGTTTCACCATGGATGAGGGGCTTAACACAGCGGTACTGACCGCCTTTACCCAACTCTACGACGAGGGGTTGATCTACCGGGGTAACTACATGGTCAACTGGTGCCCCGCTAGCCAGTCAGCCGTATCGGATCTGGAGGTGGAGCAGCGGGAGGTAGAGGGCCATCTATGGCACTTCCGCTACCCCTTTACCGACGGCTCGGGCTATGTGGAAGTGGCCACCACCCGGCCCGAAACCATGCTGGGCGATACGGCGGTGGCGGTCAACCCCAACGACGATCGCTACCGCGACCTGGTGG
>JBARVK010000187.1:0-2459 GCA_049646225.1 Nodosilinea sp. | reverse complement strand
AAACCTCCAGCGGCATGAGGGCACCGTCGAACGCGATCGGGTAGTTGTCGTAGAGGCGCAGGCGAACCGGGCCAGAGGATTCTCCGTGGAGGGAGATCGGGTTGTCGCGGCCAATGGAGAGGCGGTGCAGGGGATCTCGCTTAAGGGTGGTGCGGCGAGCTTTGACGCGGAACCCATCCCAGAGCATGAGGGCTAGAACAGCGCCATCGAACAGCAGCAGGGCCGCGATCGCGATCGCAAGACGGCTGGGGGAACCGAAAAAGTTGGTCAGTAGGGTGGCCCCGACTCCGCCAGCCAGCAGCAGGCCGTAGGTGCGTCGGGTGGGAATGATCGCCATTAGCGCGGCACCGCCACGCTGTCGAGCACCGACTGGATGACGCGATCGCACCTCAACCCATCTAGCTGCGCCTCAGCCGCCAAAATCAACCGATGACGCAGCAGCGGCAGGGCTACGGCCTTGACATTGTCGGGGGTGACAAACGCTTGCCCCTTCAGCCAGGCGTGGGCTTTGCTCGCCGCCAGCCACTGCACCGTCGAGCGTGGCGAGGTGCCTAGCTCTAGGTCAGGGTGCTGGCGGGTTTTGTGGGCCAGGGCCAACAGGTAGTCGAGAATGGACTCTTGCACGGTCACGGCTTTGGCGGCCTGGCGGGCAGCGAGAATGTGTTTAGCGGCGGCGATCGGCTTGAGCTGGCCGACATCCAGCCGTTTGGCTTCGAACCCGGCCTGGGCATTGAGCAGCATTTGTTTCTCGGCTGCTGGGGCCGGGTAGCCGACGACCAGTTTGAATAAAAAGCGATCGAGCTGGGCCTCCGGTAAAGGGTAGGTGCCCTCAAACTCCAGCGGGTTCTGTGTCGCCACCACCCAAAACAGGTCGGGCAGCGGGTGGCTGGTGCCGTCGAGGGTGACCTGCTGTTCTTCCATGGCCTCTAGCAAGGCCGACTGGGTTTTGGGCGGGGTGCGGTTGATCTCATCGGCCAGCAGCACCTGGGTAAACACCGGCCCTTTTTTGAGGGTGAAGGTGCGGCTGGTCAGGTCAAAGACGTTGGTGCCGGAGATGTCTGACGGCAGAATGTCGGGGGTGAGCTGAATTCTAGAAAAGTCGGCCTGAATCAGCTGCGACAGGGCGCGTACCAGCAGGGTTTTGCCCGTGCCGGGCACCCCTTCGAGAATCACGTGCCCCCCCGCCAGCAGAGCCACCAACAGTTCCTGCACCAAGGGTTCTTGCCCCACCACGACGCCGCTGAGGGTTTTGCCGATGCGGGTTACGGCCGCCTGTAGGTCACTTTGCTGGTTACTCTGTCGCTCGGTCATGCCCGCTCGGTGTCTCCTGTGGCGTTGCTGGTCATGTCTTTGGGGTAATGAAGGGATTGTACCCGCTGGAGCCAGTCCCGTAGCTGGCGTTCGCTTTGCGGGAGCGGTGGGTTTAAAATCGCCTTTAGGTCGACGGCGGGACGGGTGGGCTGCTCATTCCACGCGGCTTGCAGATCCTCGATGGGCACCGGGCTCTGCCCCAGCCCCAGAGATTTTTGTAGCTGAATACGCTCGGCCTGGCTGAGGGTTTGCACCACAAAGTCATGGCTACCGGCCTTGTGCAGCACTCCCGCCAGTGCCTGAATGTAGGCCCGGCTGTTGTCTACCTTGGGAGGTTGCAGGGTGAGTCGCTGCCCCAGCCGGTGGTTAAAGGCCAGGAGCGCGATCAGGGTAACCACTAGCGCTTGCACAAAGAGGATCACCAGGGGCGTGCGGGCCAGGTAGCTGAGCCAGCTGTCGCTGCCGACCTCAGCGGCGATCGCCTCCTCATCCCGATAGCCGTGCAGGTACTCATCGACCCACACCCGGCCCCCGGCCCCCGCCGCCAGCTCTGTCAGCAGCGCAAAGTTACCTGGCTGGTTTTGATAGGCATTGGCAGCCAGGTAGGGCGTGGCCGCTATTATCACCCGCCCGCCGCCCATGGCCTGCTGCCAAACCACTGCACCATAATTATCTTCGAGCGCGACGTCTAGCCCTGGGCTAGTGGTGTAGCGGCGGCGGGTATCGATCTGTACAGAACCAGCATGGCTCGACAGGGTTTGCGAAAAGGGGGCCGCCGTCACTGGAGCTTTAACGCCCAGTATCACCAGTTGGTGGCCGGCCCTAACCCAGTCGGGCAGCCAGGGCAGCAGAGCGGGTAGCTCTGACTCGTCAATAAACCCAGGCAGCACTGCTACCAAAGTTTCTGAGCCTACCGGAGCATTTTGTATGAGGGTAACGGTCGTCTCTTCCGCCTTCCCCAGCTGTTCGAGCAGGGCCTCTATAGGGCGCTGCCAGCGCTGCACGACTACTCCCTGCTGTTGAAGAGATTCGTACCAGGCGCTGTAGCCCGCTGGCCCCCGGTGCCAGGTGGAGCCGCTTTCGAGACGACTGGTGGCGGGGGCGCTAATCAGCAGCATGCCTAGCAGAAAAGCTAGGGCCAGCAGGCC
>JBARVK010000186.1:0-4658 GCA_049646225.1 Nodosilinea sp. | reverse complement strand
GAGTGAGTAGTTCATGTGTATTGTACGCTATTTGAGCAGAAAGCGACACTCATTCTGTCACTCACCTAGTTTTCATCTTGAAGAAAGACGACAAGCAGTGTGGCACTTTTTCGAAAGACGACAGTCTATGTGTCCCGCATCCACAGACACTGAAGAGAGCCAAAGTACCTGGCACAATACTCGAAACGCTTGAAAATAAAGGGATTCAGGCTGTCGACACTAATTTGACCCGATGACAGACAATGAGTCACCGTACACTACATGTGTAGCTTGAAGCCGAAATACCACCCCACCAAAGATTTCCCCCCCCGCCAAGCCCTTAAAGGTCTTATGCGCCTTGGCCCACTTGGCGTGACAGACGACTAGCGAAGTGGAATCGATGAAACTGATGCCGGTGACCTTGCCAAAACAGCATGTGTTTAGAAAACTCACTAAAGCCATAAAGCTCCAAGGCATCAGCTCGATAAACCGTCCGTAGCTGACCAAGTGGGGAAGGCTTCCCGCCAGTCAGCCAAGACTTTTTGCCTGTAGAAATCCTTGAAGGTCCGGTAGCCAGACCTGTGGAAGGCAATGACGATGGTCATCACTTCGCTGATACTCAACCGAGACTGATAGCCTTTCGGCTGGCCATCGCACGGCAACCGAGGGATAGCTCGTTCACAGATCCGCTCAAACTCGCGGTAGAAGTCGTCGACGTCGCAGAAGACTTGGGTCAGGTCGAGGCGCGCTAGACTCCAAGCCATGGCTGAGGTGCTTAGAATTCAATACTTTAAGCGTAACCCTCAGCCTTTCTTTCAGCACTTCGCTCTTGTCGAACTCAGGTTTAACTCAACAACGCCACAATATGAATGGCCCTGGGGCTGTCTACTAGCTCTGATTATCTTTGCGTTTCTGGAGCCGAGTCAGAGAAATTCTGGCCGACTCGGCCACTTGGTACTGAGAATCTTTCTCCAAAAATCGCAGGGCGGGTTCAGTCTTCGGGGTAGGCAGATAGCCCAAGGCTTCGGCTAATCGCTGGCGCACCAGCCAGTCTTCCGACTGAGCAAACTTGAGAATTTCATCGACCGCTTCTAGGTCGCCAATTTCGCCAACGGCTGCGATCGCCGCCTGCTGCATTACCGTTTCTTCGCTTTGCAAAGCCTGCATCAGCACATCATGGGCGCGCGGATCTTTCAAATTGCCCAGGGAAACCGCCGCGCTAAACCGCACCAGCCAGTCAGAGTCTTCGTAAAATGCCCGCACCAAAGGCCCAAACGCTCGCTGATCTTCTAAATAGCCCAGCGCCCCCGCTGCATCCGCCCGAATGCCGTAGTCGGGGTCGGTGGTGAGCAAGTTAACCAAAATATCGAACGACTCTTCATCGGGCTTAATCCCCAGGGCAAACACCGCCATCGATCGAATTTGCAGATTTTTGTCGTCCAAAGCCTGCCGAATGAGCGGTGCCGCCTGGGCCGCAGGCACGTTTCGCAGTGAAGCCAACGCCAGCATGCGGTCTTTGGAGTCTTCACTCTTGAGCTGAGCGGAAATCTGCTCTAAATCCATGGGACAGGTGCACGGTGAACGGTCTTCTTCAGTATAAGGAGTGTGGGGAGGGGAAGGTGGAGGAGATAGGGAAGGTGGGGAAGGCAACGATGCTCTCACTCCATCACCCCGTCACCCCATCACTGCAACCGTCGCCGCAAATGCCCAAAATACTCATCCCCCCGCCGCGCGGGTATGGAGTTGCTCACTGGCTCCAGGGTCATGAATTCAAACTGGGGCTCAAACAGCTGGCGCACTTCGGCGGCGGTGGTGCCAAAGGGGGGGCCACCGGAGCGCGAGTGGGTAAAGAATACCGCCAGCAGTTCGCCGCCGGGCACCAGCAGGTTGGTTACCAGGTCTACGTAGGCGGGGCGCAGGGTGGGGTCGATCGCGCAGAAGCAAGTGTGCTCGATCGCGTAGTTGAACTGTCCGGCGTACTCGGGCAGTAGGTCAAAAATGTCTCGCTGTAGCGGTTTTAGAGGCAGGTTGTGGGCCTGTTGCTCCAGGGCTTGAATGGCCGAGGGAGCAAAGTCTACGGCGGTGACATCAAACCCGTGCTGGGCAAAGAAGACGGCATCGTGGCCGCGTCCGGCTCCGAGCACAATGGCGGGTCTGGGTGGGGGCGCGTCGGCAGAGTCTAGCAGGGTTTTAAAGGCAGGGGCGGGGTGGCCTAAGTCCCAGCGGGGGGTGCCCGCCTGATAGCGCTCTTCCCAAGCGGTAGAACTCAGGGGCGATGGGGATTGTGCGGTCATGGGTAGCTCCGGTGTATGCTCGGTGGCGTACAGATTTTCTCAAGGTAGCGCGTATGCGGCGGCGACAGCTATTGGGCGGGCTGGGGATGGCATCGGCAGGAATGGCGCTGGGCCAGCGGGCGCAGGCCCAGGGACGACCGACTCTGCTGCCGCCGCGCCTGCGAGAGGGCGATCGCGTCGGCATCATCAGCCCCGCCGGGGCGACCTTTGAGCGCGATCGCCTCGATCTGGTTGTCGATGCGGTTAAAGCCCTGGGCTTTGTGCCCCGCGTAGCACCCCACGCCCTGGCCCGCTACGGTTACCTGGCGGGTACCGATGCCGAACGTGCCGACGACGTGAATGCCATGTTTGCCGACCCGGCGACCAAAGCGCTGCTGCCGGTGCGCGGCGACTGGGGCAGCGCCCGCATTCTGCCCTACCTCGACTACGCCACCATTCGCGCTAACCCCAAGGTGGTGATCGGGTTTAGCGATATCTCGGCCCTGCTGCTGGGCCTCTACGCCCAGACCGGGCTAGTCACCTTCCACGGTCCCCACGGCCTTACCGCTTGGCGGGCCGATCAGGTGGAGCCGCTGCGCCAAATTCTGATGGAAGGGGCGGCGCTGACCTACCGCAACCCGCTGCTGGGGGCCGATCAAGACCGTCTGATGCGCGATCAGGGCCGCATTCAGACCATTACCCCAGGACGCGCTACCGGGCCATTACTGGGGGGCAACCTGTCGGTAATTTCGGGCATTGTCGGCTCGCCCTACATGCCCGACACCACTGGGGCGATTTTGTTTTTAGAAGACGTGGGTGAACCGCCCTACCGCATCGATCGCATGCTCACCCAGCTCAAGCTGGCCGGGGTACTGAACGGCCTAGCGGGGTTTGTGTTTGGCCAGTGCCGGGGCTGTGGCCCAGGCGAAACCTACGGCTCGCTCACCCTCGAAGAGATTCTGCGCGACCACGTTCAGCCCCTGGGCATTCCCGCCTATGCCGGGGCCTGGATTGGCCATGTGGAGCCGCTGTGGACGCTGCCTATCGGCGGTAGGGTGACCCTAGATGCGACCGCCGGTACCCTGCAAATGCAGGCCCCCGCCGTCCGTTAGCCGTCCTAGTTTTCCTGGGGGGGGACGAGCTGTACCAGGGCATTGGGGGCAAAGGGCTGACCCTTGGGCGCTGGTACGGTCTGCCAGCCGGGGGCGACGGTGTCGAGCAGGTCGGGCGATGGCTGGAGTACAAATAGGGTCGCCCTGCGGTCCGTCGCCAGGACGGCTTGAAGACTCTCGGGGGAGGGTAAGGACTGATCGAGCAGCAACCACAGCGGCGTATCGGGTTTGAGGTAATGGCTCAGCGACAAGGCGTCGCCGAGGGCAATACCGCTAGCTTCTATAAGCAGCAGCGGCTGAGTGGTCTGGTTGAGGTAGTGGGCTATGTAGATATTGGCGTAGCCGACGGACTTGTTCCACCAGGTGAGGGCGCGGTTATTGACGAGGCCGGAGGCGGTGCTCAGGGTGAGAATCAGGGCCAGCAGCGTTGCTCCCCAGACCCTGACCGACCGTTGGGGTGCCGTCAGCCAGTGGTGGATCAGCGGGGCGATCGCCAGTGGCAGCAGCACCAGCGACGGAAAGAAATAGCGGGTGTTGCGAGAGATCTGCGCGGCTCTAACCACGTCGTTGCCGATCAGCACCAGGGGCGGCACCAGCAGCCCGCAGGCCAGGAATAGCGCGGTCGATCGCGGGTAGCGTTGCCATAGATGAATTAGAGCGATCGCCACCAGGCCCAGCACCAGGGCCGGACCCAGCCGCGAGAGGGGATGGTCGAGGGGCACATTGAAGTCAATCACAACGGCGCTGTAGTGCAGCCCCCAGAGCTTGGCCAAAAAGGCCAATGGAGCGGGGGCATTGCTCCAGTCGGTGACCGTCCGCAGCCGCTGCCAGCGGCTAACAATCGTCCATAGCCAGGGAATAAACAGCCACAGCCCTAGGGCGTGGGCCAGAATAAAGCCGACCCAGGCCCGGGGGCGGCGATCGCTCAGCGCCATAAAGACAGCGTGGCTCAGCCCCAGCAGCACCGTCATTAGCGAGCCGTACCAGGCCAGCCCCAGGGCGAGTCCGTAGCCAACCCAGCTGAGGGGAGTAGTCTGCCGCCGCGCCCGTACCAGAGCCCCATGGGCCAGCAGCAGGCCCACAATCCAGAGGGTGTATTCTCGGGCCTCCTGGCTGTAGATCAGGTGTACCGGCGAGACCGCCATCAGAGCCACCGCGATCCAGGCTATGCCGGGTTGCAACGGGAACAGTTGTCGGGCCAGCCAAAACATGGTCGGCAGGGCTACGACTCCAAAAAGAGCCGCGATCGCCCGATACCACCCCACCGATGCCCCAAACAGCCCCCCCCAGCCGT
>JBARVK010000185.1:0-7006 GCA_049646225.1 Nodosilinea sp. | reverse complement strand
AAAAAAGTCACGTGTAGCAATAAGGTGGCCTAGATGCTCCTTCGCCACGGCCTCCTTACGGGCATGAAACTCTTTCCGCGCGGAGTGTTGAGCCACATCCATAGTAAGCCTTTGGATCTCTGCTTCTATTTCTGTTAAGAGACTATAGGATTCCATGTGGACACATACTCTCTCACTTTCACGCCCAGCATATCACACAAAACATCGAGTGGCACTCAGATCGCATCAGCCCCAATAATCACTTCTGTAATTGCTGCAAAGCTTTAAGCAAGGGGATTGCACGGAAGACAGCGTCACAGCTAGACCGCCGATTGACTCAGCGCATTGCAAGCCGCTGGCGGACCAGTGCTGTAGCCCGTGCAATCGCTCTCATGAGGAAGACCACAAGGATGACCTTTAGGCCATGGGGTAATCACCACTCTGGCGTAACCACAATCTCTACCCCTCCTCCACATTTTCAGCAAACCGCACATCCTCATAGAGCAGTTCAATGGGGGCTTGCCAGTCCACACTGGCGAGGCTCAAGGTTTCTGTTTCTATATAGGTTTGCAAATCCCAGTGGCGAGACGAGATGCGGCGATAGCGATCGACACTAATTTTGTCAGCACTGATCAAAACATACTCTTGCAGGGTGGGTGTTTGGCGATAGTGCGTAAACTTATCGCCCCGGTCATAGTCGGCAGTGCTCGGCGACAGCACCTCCACAATTAGGCTCGGGTAGCGGATGAGCTTAATCGCGTTGCGATCGCGTTCATCACAGCTCACCATCACATCGGGGTAGTGGTAAGGCCCATTCTGTGAAACCTCCACCTTGACATCGGCCATTACCACCAAACAGCCCTGACCACGCAAATGGGCCTTAAGCGCAGACGCTAAATTTAGCGCAATTTGGTTATGGGGAATCGTGCCCCCCGTCATGGCAAAGACTTCCCCATTCACATAGGCGTATTTGATGTCCTGGGTAGACTCCCACTCCAGGTATTCCTGGGGAGCCATCGGGGTGAAGTTGAGCCTTGCGATCATAGGTTTTGCCGTTCCCTTATAGGTTGAAGGGGAGCAGGGTTGAGCCTGACTGTCATTTTTAAGATACCGAATGAGGATTAGTCTATTCCTCACCGCTGTTCACCCGATCGCACCAACTCCCGCACAGCAATCTCACAATCAGGAAACGCTAGGGGTGCGATCGCACCTACCCCACAGCCAGTAAGGTAAGCAGTGCTAGATCATCGAATAACCTGAATCTCGATACCGAGTTCAAGTTTAACCCAGGCTCTATCTGCGGTCACTACGGGGCACTGTGTCTGCAACCCCAAAGCTAAACAGGCGCGATCGCCCAGCGATAAACCCAAATGCTTAGTTATGGGCCGCAAGTAGCCCGCAACCAACCCCTGCCCCTCATCAAACGGAATCACAGTTAAGTCCAAAACCGCCAAAACGTCTCGGACCTCATCTTCAGGCATCCCCTGATCGGTTAGCTTTGCCACCAGCTCACTGGCATTCACCGCGCTTACTAACGACCGAGGCAGCATTTCCGCCACCAGATCTTGCCCTGGCTCTTAATTGACCAGCGCTAATAGGGCCGAAGCATCTAAAACGACATCACTCACGCTCTGCCTCAGCCCGGCGATCGGCAATTAGCTCATCCACCAAAGACTTACCTTCCGGGACATATCTGCGAACTATAGCCTGGACCTTTGCGATCGCATCAGGTTCTGGCCTTTCTCCAATGTCCAAGCCCGATGATTCAAGTTGCTCCAGGTCTACCGTCTGGATTTGCGGTGTCAACAGCACAATGACCTGCACATCAGACCCTTCGGGGCATTCTGGCGCAACCAGCTCAATTTTGCCGCCAGCACCTACCCGAACCGTTTGTTGTAGCGCCTTCAGCATACCCCGCTCCAAAGTTGCAAACTGCCTTGATACCTATCCTAGGTTTCTGACTGATAGCCGCCCGCCGATCGCAAAAACTCCCGCACCGCAATTTCGCAACCAGGAAACGCCAGGGGTGCGATCGCATCTCCCCCATAGAGCTTCTGCTCCATCCCATACCCAGCTGCCTCTGGCTGCCGAAACACGTATAGGCAGCGCTCCTGCACATCCAAAATCCAGTATTCGGCAATGCCCGATCGCCCATACACCGGCACCTTCAAGTCTCGGTCGCGCCGCAGGGTGCTATCAGCTACCTCAATCAGCCAAAAGATTTCCCTCGGCGTTGGGTGATGGTCCTCATAGTCCAGTGGGTCGATGTGAACGACCGCCACATCGGGTTCCGGCTCAGAAAGGTCGCTCAGCTGCACCGGATCTTGAAATCGCAGCAGCGCCCGCCCTGCCAACAGCCGCGACAGCACCCGATCAATACGCGTTACCGCTGCGCTGTGGGCCGTTCCCTTGGCTGCCATTGTATAGAGTTGTCCTTCAATCAATTCCACCCGTTCATCTGCGGCCAAAATCCCCGCTTCTACCATGCGGTGATAGTCTTGCACGCTCAGCGATCGCAGATCTGTAGCAGCAGTCATAGGCCAAGTAGGGGTGGACGCTTGCTCCTATTGTGGCACAGGGGTTTTGTCTCACCAGAAGACAAGTGGTCAGGGTTCGGTGCCTTCAAAATAATGACTGATCGGTTCGGTCGCTCACCCCTTAGCAGGCCTAACCTCCATTATTCATTAGCCGAGCGAAAGGCCCGTCGTTCCCGCGTAGGCGGGAATCCACTCGGGAGTAAGTGCCTCCCATGGATTCCCGTTGCTACGGGAATGACAGTCGCTGATTGCCGATCTCATGAATAATCCGGGCTAAGCTAACTGTCGGTAGTGCCGCAGGTAGCTTAGCAACTCCCTCTGCTCTGGCGCGATCGCCTATTGCAGCACCCACCGCTTTAATGTCATGGCCACCATTGCTCCTGTGCGCAAGACATCCCGATTTTTCAAGACCGTAACGTGGGCAGCGTTCGCCAATAGCCCAATACCGTGAGTGGTGCGTTTCGGTTCAAATGTTCAGGCTGGGAAAATTCGTGCGGGTTGAAGCCAATAACGCACCCTACGCCCAAAATCGGCCTAAAAGGCGATGGTCAAAGACCCGCCTAAAAGGCGATCGCCCGAGACCCGCCTAAAAGGCGATCGCGCAAAACCGCTGCTCGGTTTCCAGCATCAGCCCGTACTCCAGCCCTTCGGTCACCGCCTGGTACGAGGCCTCGATAATGTTGGTCGAAACCCCCAGAGTGGTCCAGCGCTGGGTGCCATTGCTCGACTCCACCAGCACCCGCGTTTTCGCCGCCGTGCCCGCGCCGCTGTCGATGATGCGCACCTTGTAGTCAGAGAGGTGAAAATGGGCGATCGCTGGGTAGAAGTTCAGCAGCGCCTTGCGCAGGGCCGTATCGAGCGCGGCAACAGGCCCATTGCCCTCGGCGGCGGCCAGAATCTCTTCCTCACCCACCATCACCTTGATCGTGGCCAGCGATTCGCTGCTGTGCTCAGATCCATTGCCCTGGTGCTGGCAATTGATGTAGAAACCCTTGAGGTCGAAAAAGCGGGGGCGATCGCCCAGGGCTTCGCGCATCAGTAGCTCAAAGCTGGCTTCGGCGGCCTCGAACTGGTAGCCTTCGTGTTCCAGGGTTTTGAGCCGGGTGAGCAACTGGCGCGAGGCGGGGTTGTGGCGGTCTAGCTCCAGGCCAAAGCCTCGGGCCTTGGCCAGCACATTGCTCAGCCCCGCCTGGTCAGACACTACAATGCGGCGGCTGTTGCCCACGCTTGCCGGATTCACATGCTCATAGGTTTTGGGCTCGCGCTCCACGGCGCTAACGTGAATGCCGCCCTTGTGGGCAAAGGCCGAGCGGCCTACGTAGGGGGCGTGCTCATCGGGGGCCAGGTTGACCACTTCGCTAATAAAGCGGCTGGTTTCGGCCAGGGTTTCGAGCCCGGCGGGGGCAATGCAGGGGTGGCCTAGCTTGAGCTGCAGGTTAGGAATCAGCGTGCAGAGATTGGCGTTGCCGCAGCGCTCGCCGTAGCCGTTGATGGTGCCTTGTACCATGGTGGCCCCAGACTCTACCGCCGCCAGGGCGTTGGCCACCGCCGTGCCGCTGTCGTTGTGGGTGTGAATGCCGAGCTGAGGCCGGGGGGCTGGAAACTTTTGCAGCCAGGTATTGACGGCGGTCACAACTGCTTCGACCTCGTGAGGCAGGGTGCCGCCGTTAGTGTCGCACAGCGCTAGCCACTCGGCCCCAGCTTTTACCGCCGCTTCAAGGGTTTCTAGGGCATAGTCAGGGTTGGCTTTGTAGCCGTCGAACCAGTGCTCAGCGTCGTAGATGACCCGGCGGCCCTGGCTGCGAAAGTAGCGAATGGTGTCGTCGATCATGGCCAGGTTTTCGGCCAGGGTGGTTTGCAAGCCGGTGGTGACGTGCAAATCCCAGGATTTGCCAAATAGGGTAATCCACTCGGTGCCTGCGGCCAGCACTGGCTGTAGCATCGGCTCTTCGGCGGCGACTTTGCCAGGGCGACGGGTGGAGCAAAAGGCGGTGACGTTAGCCTGGGTGAGGGGCGTTTCTTTGAGCTGCCAGAAGAACTGCACGTCTTTGGGGTTGGCCCCCGGCCAGCCGCCTTCAATGAAGGGCACGCCCAGGGCATCGAGCCGTCGCGCAATCCGCAGCTTGTCTTCAATGGAGAGGGCCAGCCCCTCTCGCTGCGCCCCATCGCGCAGGGTGGTGTCGTAGATGTACAGGGGGGTGCGCTGCTCAGCCATAGCCACGGGTGACCTACCGGATTCAAAGGATTTAGTCTATCTAGCGTAAGGCCTGGGCCAGGGCTGCTTGAGGGTACCGGGGCGATCGCGTTATAAAACGTAGATATTCTTCGTCTGCTAGGAAATGCCATGCCCACCGTCACCGCTCAGGAAAAGACCATTCAGTGCGAGACCGGGGCCAACCTGCGCCAGGTGTTGCTGGCCCACGGCGTCGATCTCTACAACGGGCAGGCAAAGGTGATCAACTGCCGCAGCCTTGGCACCTGCGGCACCTGCGCCGTAGCGATTCAGGGCGATGTGTCAGCCGCTAACTGGAAAGACAAAGCGCGCCGCTCCCTCCCGCCCCACGACCCTACGCGCGACCTACGCCTTGCCTGCCAAACCCAGGTGCTCGGCGATATCACCGTCACCAAATACGACGGCTTTTGGGGCCAAAGCCAAACCCCCCTCTGGTAAACAGTCCTACTCCCCCACTCCCCCACTCCCCCACTCCCCCACTCCCCTACTCAGACGGACTCATCGCATCCAGCATCTCCGTCTTCGTGCCATCCACGCTGCCGCCCTGAATGCTGACCCGGTAGCGCATGGGCGACAGGTAGCCCTGAATTTTGAGCGTTTGGCAGTCGAGATGGAGCTGGCTGAGGGCTACCTGGCGATCGCTATCCAGCGTATCCAAATAACCGCTAAACCCCAAAAAGGCCAGCCGGTAGAGCATCTGCTGGCTAAACTGGCCCTCAAAATAGCCGCCGTGGACGTCGCGTTTGCCGGTGGCATAGTCTAGCGTCAGCCCAAGATAGTCCCAGGGTTTAAGCGCCGATTTACCCAGGGCGCGGCTTAAAATACCAACGGGCTGAGTCGAGCAGACGTTGCTTTGTAGGTCAAACTTGAGGTCGGTATAGTCGGTACAGTCGAAGTAGGTAAAAAAGTCAGCCACGGTGGCGCGGTCGCTGTCGCGGCGCGACTGCTTCTCAAACAGCTTGGCCAGCGTGACCACCCCCCGCGCCTGAAAGCGCTCGTAGGTAAGAAACAGATGGTCCATTACGCTCTGGTTCGCTTTGGCGATCGCCTCGCCCACCGGCAAATCGATCGGAAAGTCGCGATCGAGGGAATCTAAATTGACCAGGCCGTAGTCGTTCACGCTGCCCGTTTTGTTTTGCAGCGCCACATTGCCCAAGCGGTAGCCCCGCGCCTGGGTGCGGCTAGGGAAAGCAATATAGTTAGCGGCAGTCGAGGCAATGCGCAGGGCAATATCGCCCTCGTTGCTAAACAGGTACGACTCTGAGAATCGCCGCAGCGACGAGGCCAAAAAGTTGGCCCGGCTCGACACAATGGTCAGCACCGGAATGTCGGGCGAGGCGAGAATGAGTCGCTCTAGACGAAAGACATCGCCCACGTCGCTGGGGGGCTGTTTGTCGATCGATCGCGAGTCAAACACATCTGACAAAATGCGAATCACATTGGTCACCACAAAGCCGCCCATGCTGTGGCCAATAAAGCTGAGCTTGACCTTGTCGCGGCTGGTTCTTTTCCAGTACTCGCGCGCCTTGAACACCGCCTGCTGCTGCTCGTGCTCAGTGGCCGCCAGCGGAAACTGACTGTTGGCCGTGCGCTGGACTATGGCCTGATCAATCTGGCGCAGCAGCTCGACTAGGTCTAGCACGCCGAAGTTATCGGCCCGGTAGCTGTCGCGAAAATAGACAATCAGCCGCAGCACCAGCAGCGCCGCCATCAGCAGCCCCAGCGCCATAAAGATCGCCAGCACCAGGCTGAGCACAAACCCAACCCACGAGGTTTCAAACAGGAAAAAAAGCTCAAAAATCAGCAGGGCCAGGGCGCACAAGGCCCCGGTTAGCAGTAAGTCTCGCGGCAGGGGCGGCAGTGCTCCCAGGGCTTCTCTCACCTTTTTGGGCTTGGTAAGGGCCACATTTTCGGAGGGCCAGCGGTAGCCGATAAACACCTGGTTGGGGCTACGGCCAATGGCTGGGTCGTGGCGGTTGACGTACTTAAAAATATTCTTGTACCAGGCCTGCACCCCGTCCAGACTGGTGTTGTAGCCATGTACCGAAATCACCAGCTCGGCGCAGCGATCGGTGGCCTCGGTCATCATGTGGCACAGGTGGTCGGCAATTTCCTCAATGCCCTGGGCCGCCTGCTGCTGAATGCGATCGCTTGATTCTTGGGCATCTTCAATATTGGGCGGGGCGCTGCTCATGACGAAGTAGCCGGGTATCTTGCCCTCAGCACCGCTAGAGTCGTCTAGATCGACAATTTGGGC
>JBARVK010000184.1:0-7974 GCA_049646225.1 Nodosilinea sp. | reverse complement strand
CCCCTGCTTTACGGTGATGAAAGGGATGCGAAACCTTCCAGCAGAGCAGCCAGACGTCACCGACATCCTCAGCATTTGACCCAGTGCTACCGCTCAATATAAGTCTGTAGCAGACTAATCACCGCCGCCACCGAGGCCAGAGAGGCCGTTTCGGTGGCGGTGTGGTAGTCGGTTGTGGGAATTTGGAGGGTGGTGCCGGTCACGGAGCCCTTAGTGGCGGCGGTCAGGCGGCCCATTTCGGTGCGCCCCAGCGAGTAGGGTTTTGGGCGAGTCAGGTTTTGGGCGGTGATGTAGTCGTCTTTGTAGCTGTAGGTAATGCCGAGCTGGGTGCAGCGATCGCCCAGTTCTTGAGTAATGGCGGGGGCAAAGTCGGCGCTGGCGTCTTTGCGCCGCAGAGTGACCATCTGCTGGTCGGCGGCCTCGCGGCTGTGGTAGGGGCTGGTGTCGAGGGCGATCAGGCGATCAGTACCCAGGCGCTGGCGCTGAAACCACGATAGGGCGTAGCGCCAGCTGCGGCCCGACTCTTCCTGGGCGGTAAAGAGAGCCGTGCCCTCAAACCCGCAGCGGAACAGAAAAATAATGATAGCGGCGCTGATCACATTGTCGAGCTGGGCCGAGATATAGCCGTCGTTGAACTGAAGGCGATCGAGAAAGGCGACGGGGGTACCGGGCTGTAGATATTCCAGCCCATCCACCTCGAAGATCAGATTGTGGCGCTCAGGGCAGATGTAGGAGTGGGTAATCACCCCCTGGCCGATGTAGGTGCCGGTGTAGGGCAGGTGAGCCTGCACCCGCTGACCCTGAAAGCGGTTCTCGATCGTGTGCAGCATTTGCTCTGAGACTGAGTCGCCCGTTAGCTCGCTCTGGTTGCCCGCGATAAAGGCCGCGTACTGAAACTCGTTGGGGCCAGTGCACAGCAGCCCGTGGCGATCGATGTGGGCCGAGAGCATGAGGTCGTGGGGGCGACGCCCCTGGGCGACCAGCACGCCATGGTAGTAGCTCACCTCGGCACCTACTTCCTCTAGCTCGCGGCGTAGCACCCGAAAAAATGAGTCTTCGCTGCCCACCACCGAGGGTTCACGAATGAGAAATTGTAAAATTTCGAGAAAGTCGGCCAGTCCCTCTAGGGCGATCGGCTCGGTGGCCAGGGCAGAGTGCGTCACCGCTTTGGGGGCAACGCACTGATCGACAACCAGGTTGAGTGGGCTCATAGGACAACTGGACCTGCTAGTAGTCTTACCCTATAGGTATCCCAGAACACTACCCTGAACCCCTGAGAGGTTTGGTGAAGCCCAATACACATCGAGGCTTTTTTCTGCGATCGCGCAATCCTGCAAACCCCAGTGGAGAACCGGAGTATACTGGGAGGTATCGCTCTTTACCCCGCCTACCCTGTGGATTTGTCGTCTAAAAGTGAATACGCCCTGCTGGCCCTGCTGGAGCTTAGCCCCCACTACCCCAGCGGCGAACCGCTGCAAATTCGGCAAATTGCCAGTCAGCAAAGCATCCCCGATCGCTATCTAGAGCAGCTGCTGGCTACCCTGCGCCGGGGTGGGCTGGTGAAAAGCCAGCGGGGGGCGCGGGGTGGCTATCTGCTGGCCCGTGATCCGTGGAAGATTACCCTCTATGATGTGGTGAGCTGCATTGAGGGGTTTGAGCCTCAGGCCGACCCGGCCCAGGTGCCTGACACCCCTGAGGCGCAAGTAATTCAGGGCATGTGGGGAGAGGTGCGCCAGGCCGCTGAAGGGGTGCTGCAAAAGTACACCCTGCAAGACCTGGTCGAAAAGCGCAACGCCCAGCAGCAAGTCGACATTATGTATTACATCTAGGCCCCTTACTACATTCAGGCCCCATGCGAATTGCCGAAAACGTGACCCAACTGATTGGCCGCACTCCCCTGGTGCAGCTCAACCGTATTCCTCAAGAGGCGGGCTGCCTGGCCCGACTGGTGATCAAACTCGAGGGCATGAACCCCTCGGCCTCGGTCAAAGACCGCATCGGCATCAACATGATCGAGGCCGCCGAAGCCGAGGGGCTGATCACCCCCGGCAAGACCACCCTGGTGGAGCCCACCTCGGGCAACACCGGGATTGCGTTGGCCATGGCGGCGGCGGCCAAGGGCTATCGGCTGATTCTCACCATGCCCGAGACCATGAGCTCTGAACGGCGGGCCATGCTGCGGGCCTACGGGGCCGAGCTGGAGCTGACCCCCGGCGTGGCGGGTATGTCGGGCTGCATTCAGCGGGCGCAGGATATTCTTGACACCCTGCCTGATGCCTACATGCTGCAACAGTTTCGCAACCCGGCCAACCCCGATATTCACCGCCGCACCACCGCCGAAGAAATCTGGGCCGACACCGATGGCCAGGTCGATATGCTGGTGGCGGGGGTGGGTACCGGCGGCACCATTACTGGCGTGGCCGATGTGCTCAAGCAGCGCCGACCCGGCTTCAAGGCGATTGCCGTCGAGCCCGTCAACAGTCCGGTGCTCTCGGGTGGTCGCCCCGGCTCCCACAAGATTCAGGGCATCGGGGCGGGTTTCATTCCCGAGGTGCTGAATGTAGACCTGATCGACGAGGTGGTGCAGGTCGCTGATGAAGATGCGATCGCCTACGGTCGCCGCCTCGCCCGCGAAGAGGGCCTGCTCTCGGGTATTTCCACCGGGGCCGCCGTCAAGGCTGCCCTAGACGTGGGTCGTCGGCCCGAAAACGAGGGCAAGCTAATTGTGATTATTCAGCCCAGCTTTGGCGAGCGCTATCTGAGCACGCCATTGTTTCAAGACCCCGAGCTAATGGCCCCGCTGGTGATGAGCTAGCGCCATGACGGCCCCGGATTTTGACATCGATCGAGCGATTGCGCTGCTGCGTGAGGCGGTAGCCCCGTTTCCCAAAGCCGCCATGTTTCAGCTAGCGGAGGAGGGCTTCGACACGCTCTACGAGCAGCTGATCGCCTGCATTATTTCCATCCGCACCTACGACGAGGTGAGCGTGCCGGTGTCGCAGCGGCTGTTGGCTCGGGCGCGATCGCCCGAACAGATGGTCCAACTCAACGTGGAGGATATCCTGGTCCTGATTCAGGGAACTACCTTTGCCGAGAATAAGGCACCCCAGATCCGTCAGATTTCTGAGCAAATTTTGGCTGAGTTTGACGGTGACCTGCCCGCTGACCCCGAGGTGCTGATGCAGTTCAAAGGGGTGGGGCCGAAGTGTGCTCACCTGGCCCTGGGGGTAGCGCTGGGCTATCCCTGCATTAGCGTTGATGTGCATGTGCACCGGGTGACAAACCGCTGGGGCTATGTGGCCACCAAATCGCCCGAAAAAACGATGGCGGCCCTGGAAGCCAAGCTGCCCCAGCGCTACTGGGTGGAGATCAACCAGCTGCTGGTGCCCTTTGGCAAACACATTTGCACGGGTAATCGACCGAAGTGTGGATGTTGCTCCCTGGCCAATATGTGCGATCGGGTGGGCGTTGCCTAGCAACGCTTTACGAAGACTTTTCCGAAATTGATATAGCGATCGCCATTGATGGCTAGAGGACAAGCTACGGCTCATCGTTATCCCTACCACCTAGGGCTTTGAGAGTAGATTTTTGGGCTTTGGTTAAGCCGATCGCACCCTCAAACCTCATGCCTTCGTAGGGGCGATCGCACTGCTGCGTCTTTAGACAGGCCCCTGTTTCGGTAGACCAATACCGAATCGTTTCATCTTGACCTGCGCTGAGCACTAGGGATGTCGCTGAGTCGTACTGCAACGACCACACCCAGCTTTGGTGGCCAGTCAGCGTGGCCGTACAATCGCCTGTTTGCAGATTCCAAACGTTGATAGTCTTGTCTGCACCGCCGCTGTATAGGGTGCCGCCATCGGGGCTAAACAGCAGAGAGAGCACCGGTTCAGTATGATGGGCCAGAGCTTTCGTACTCTTCCCGGTGGCAATAGTCCACAGCTGAATGGTGCCATCGTCGCCGCCTGTTGCCAACCATCGAGCGTCTGGGCTAAAGGCGACGGCCCACACGCGATTGCCGTGGGCCTGCCAAGTATGGTGGCATTTGCCCGTGGCCATGTCCCAAAGTTTGATGGTCTGGTTGTAGCCGCCGCTAGCCAACCATCGAGCGTCTGGGCTAAAGGCGACCACTAAAACGGAACTGTCATGGCCTTGGAGGGTTTGCTGGCATTCGCCCGTGGCAACATCCCACAGCTTAACCGTCTGATCGTAGCTGGCGCTGGCTAGCAAATACTCTTGGGGATGGAACGCGATCGCCCAAACCCAGCTTTGATGACCCTGAAGGGTTTGCAGCAGGTGCCCGGTGTCGGAATTCCAAAGTTTAATCGTGCGATCGGTACCCGCGCTGGCCAGCAGATGCCCCGTGGGGCTAAAGTCTACGGAAAGCACCCGACCTGTGTGGCCTCGCAGCACTCGAAAGGGGTCAATCTGGGTTGTCAGTAGTTCTGTCGCATGAGCAGCAGCGCTATTGACGTCAAAAAGCTTGATGGTTTGGTCTTCATGGGCGCTGGCCAGCAAGCGCTGAGATGAGTGGAGGGCGATCGCATAGATAGTATTGCTGTAGCCTTGCAGCGTTTTAGTGCAGTACCCCGTTTCTAGCTCCCACAAGCGGGCGGTGTAGTCTTCGCCGCCGCTGGCGAGGAGGCACTCCTGGGGATGAAAGGCCACGGCCCAAACCAGGTTGGTGTGCTTTTGGAGGGTTTGTGAACAGGTCCCAGTGGTCATATCCCAGAGCTTGATGGTGTGGTCGTAACTAGCGCTGGCTAAGCACTGGCCGTTTGAGCTAAAAGCCACCGAGGTCACGGTTTTGTGGTGCCCGGTTAGGGTATCTAGGCAGGCACCAGTATCCACATCCCAGAGCTTGATGGTGTGGTCAAAGCTAGCGCTGGCCAGGGTGTCGCCATCCGGGCTGAGGGCGATCGCGCGAATCCAGCCCTGGTGCTCTTGCCACACTGAGCGACAGACGCCAGTGGTCAGATTCCACACTCGGACGGCGCTGTCTTCCCCGGCACTAAATAGGGTTTGGCCGTCCTGGTGGAACACCACACTCCATACGCAGGCCCCATGGCCGTGTAGCACCTGGCGGCATTCTCCCGTGGCTACCTCCCAGATCCGCACGGTTTGATCACCGCTAGCGCTAGCCAGCAGTCTGCCGTCGGGGCTAAAGGCCACGGCGGTGACAATGCCCGTATGCTCCGCCAAAATTTTCAGGCATTCTCCCGAGTCTAGATCCCACAGTCGCACTTGATGGTCTTGGCCACCGCTGGCCAGAATGGGATGCACGGGGCTAAAGGCCACTTGCCAAACCCAGCTATTATGCCCCTTAAAGAGCATGAGCTGCTGGCCATCGACAAGGCGCCACAGCTGAACGCCGCCTGCAGTATCGCTGGTCGCCAGGATTGGCTCACTCTCTTCCGCAGACGGTCTGCGCAGGGGGCCAAAGGCGACCGAGGTAATGCCGCCAAAGGTGGCAGCAAAGGCACATTGGGCAAACTCTGCCCCTGCAAAATTGACTCCGTGTAGGTTGATATCTTGCAGATAGGCCTGGCGAATGCTCAGCCCCGCAAAGTCGTAGCCCGTGAGGTCGGTTTCGAGCTGTCGGTAGAGGTTGAGCAGGGTGCCGCCGCCATAGCCAGCCGCTGCTATAGGCTGGGTTTTGAGTTTAGCCAAAAGACGATCGAGCTTGTGCTCGACCTGCTTGCTCGTTCCCAGGCGTAGCATGAGGCGATCGACGACGGGCTGCAAAATCAGCCGAATTTGGCTATCGCGAATGTAGTCTTTGACCTGAGCTTTGATTAGGGCGTGGCTGCTCAGCAGTTGAGGAGTCTCGGCCACAATTTCTTGGCTCACCTGGTCAATCAGCTGCTCGGTTAGACATTCCATCACCACTGGCTGTAGGGTAAAGCCCGCTGCTGTGCACTCTAGCAGGCCGCGCCAGCGCAGCGACTCCAGCACATCGAGCATCGTGCGTTGAGACACAGTGGGAATAATATCGGTAAGCAGCTGGGCACAGGTGACCGGTTCGCGGTTGATGGCGAGCCAGTACATGATCTGCTGCTCGGTGGGAGATAGGCGATCGCACTGCTGTTGCAACAGAGCACCCATGCCGCTAAAGGCACTGCTGCCCTGGGCTAAAAACCGGGTAATGCTGCCCGCAAACACATCGTTTATGAAGGTGGCCGCAATTTTGAGCGCCAGGGGGTTACCTCGGTAATGGGCCACCATGCGATCGAGGTCTGGGGTATCTGCCGCAAGGCCCTTAGCCACAACAATTTGGTGGCCTGTATCACTATCGACCCCCGGCAGGGGCAGGGTGCGCACGGGGAACAAGTCCCCTTCCTGGGCAGCAATCTCCTGGGGTTTTTCGCGGGTCGTAATGAGCACACAGCTCTGGTGAGCGATCTCCCCCAGTCGCTTGAGCAATTCGCCGTAGTCGGCGTAGCCGCTGCGGTAGGTGCCCGCCCGCTGAGCCCCCTGCAGAACGGCCTCAAAGTTGTCGAGCACCACCAGAGCGCGGGTCGCTCGCAGGTGCTCAATCAGGACAGAGAGCTTGCCGCCAACGGTTTCGGGCAGGGGGCGTTGGCCGCTGGCGGAGCCCGATCCATCGCCCTGGCCCACCGAGGTAAAAAAGCCAATCAGCGTGGTCAAGAGCTCATCCAGAGGAGGCGCATCACGCAGCGATCGCCAGATCACCGCCTCAAACTCATCTTGCACCTGCTCAGCAATCTTGACGGAGATCGAGGTTTTGCCCATACCGCCCATGGCCAGCAGCGTCACCAAGCGGCAGCGCTGGCTGACCCCATTTTCAGCAGGCTCGCCCACAATCCACCGCCGCAGGGTGGCTAACTCCTCAGCACGTCCGTAGAAGATAGAGACATCAATGGCATCGCCCCAATCGACTCGCCGGGGTGGGGCAGTTGAGGTGAGCAGGTTTGACCTTTGGGCCTCGCGTACGGCGCGCTTGAGCATGCCCTGGAGGTTGAGCTTAGTGACTTTGACCCCGTACACCTCCGACAGGGTTTGCCACAGCTTAGCGCCAGTGTCTTTGATGTAGCCGGGGTCGTAGCCCGAGGCGCGGGCAATCTCGGTGTACGATCGCCCTTCCCACGCCTGACGAAAGACCAAGGCCTGAATTTTGGTGAGCTGGCCTTGGGCAATAACCTGCTCGACGAGGGCGATCGCATCTTCAACGGTCATAGGGTTACGTTTCGAGATAAGGGGTACAACCTGGTGCTCTGCAGCGCTTAACGCACTGCCACCACCTCCGGCGGTGCTGACGCGAGAGATACCCTGTCATTCACCGTCCAAGCCGCAAAATCCTGATTGTCATCTCATTAGAGTATGTTTTTTGGCCCGACTCCTTGCCGTCATGCCAAACTTCCTAATTCTTCACCTGACCTTCACCTGACTTTTCCCTGACCTTTCGCCGACTGACAGAGGGCAATTCCTAGGGTTATTCTGTCAGAAACATGTCAGAAAACAGCATTATCTGAGGAAATGATTATGGCTTAGCTGCTCTTTAGAAGGGATTTAAAACCGTCTACTAGCTTGCTTACAGGCAAACTACATATCATGGACGGTTCAACATCAAAAGCCTCCTTTGAAGCAACCTCAGGATTACCTAGTCATCAAGACAAGAAACATCAAAGCTGGAGAGGGGTTGGAGTGATACCCGAATGCAAAAAGTAGGCATTAACAACTATTCAACTCTAACTGAGCCTCATGATCGCAAATCCAAGCTAGAAATTGCAGGAGTTTTTTTATGTTAATAATTCAGATCGCGTTCCTGCAGACGACATTTAGTGATCAGAGCTTGGGATTCGCTTCACCAATTCACAACTTAGCGAGCACCCATCCAATTTGGGTTCCACGCAATATTTTTTGCGTCCAGGCGTAATTCCTAGATTTTGCACGATCGCTAAATATCAGGAGAACTCTAAGTGTCTAAGTTTGTTTTTCCACTACGCGCAAAGC
>JBARVK010000183.1:0-6864 GCA_049646225.1 Nodosilinea sp. | reverse complement strand
GTGCTGAGACTGTCGCTGGTTCGATTGGGGTGGGGGTACCGCCACTACAGTAGCTACGCAAACTTCTAAATGTAAGCAGATTATCAAATCAAAAATTGGCCTGTCGCTACTGAGAAGCCAACTCAGGTGTCAGCAGCCCCTTGAGATCTAGATTCTTTAAATCGACTTTGGCAGAGGCTAGGTCAATTTCAAGGCCGACAACGCCGCCAACATTGTCGAAATCAACCACCACGTCGGGGGCAATTTCTTCAGATTCTACGCTGGGGGAATCATTGAGACGAATCGAGAGGGTGTCGGTTTCTGCAAAGTATTGAATTCTCAAGGTTCTAAGCCCCTCTGTAAGCGAGAACGAAAGTTGCGGTCAAAGTAGGCGTTGTGCAAAGTCTCGCCATCGTCCAGCACGATAACTCTGAGAACGCGATCGCCATACTCTGGAATGATAGCCCAGGCGCTCCTACGTCCATTGGGCTGAACCATCGTTTTGATTGGGTTTTGCAGAACAAGAGCGCACCATTCGCGCCTAATCTCGAGGCGTTCTAGCAGTTTTTGCTCAAAATAAGCTGTTGTCTTCAACTCAAGCCCTGGCTTTGCTAACGTGGCGACCACCTTATAGCTGAGCATAACCTGCCGGATATACCCGTCAACAAGGGGCGCTATCCCGCTCACGCCCTACTCCCCCACCCTTGCCCCCTCGCCCCCCCGCACCCACCCACTCCCCTGCGGCGCTATCGTAGAAAAATGAGCAAATATCGGGTCAAGCAGGTTCGGGCTTCCGGGGCAAAGCAGAAAAAGCCGTGGCGCAATTTGGGCCAGTCGCTGGGGATGTATCGCTACGGGCAGCGGGCCATTCAGCTGGTGTGGCAGACCGACTGGCGGCTGACGGTGGCGCTAGGCTTGCTAACCCTGGTGGCCGGACTGCTGCCGGCGGCGATCGCCTACGTGGGCAAACTGATTGTCGATGCGGTGGTGGTGGCGGCCCAGTCGGGGCTGGGGGCCGATCGCCAAACGGCCCTGGTCTACCTGGCGCTGGAGGCGGTGCTGGTGGCGGTGCTGGCGGGCACGCGCCAGGGGCTGACCCTGTGTCAGTCGCTGCTGCGGGTGCTGCTGGGACAGCGGGTCAACGTGATGATTCTTGATAAGGCCCAGACCCTGCCGCTGACCTACTTTGAAGATTCTGAATTCTACGACAAGATGACCCAGGCCCGACGGGAGGCCTCATCGCGACCCCTGAGCATGGTCAACCGCACCTTTGGAGTGGTGCAGGATGGGCTATCGCTGGTCACCTTTGGCGGGTTGCTGCTGCAGTTTTCGGGCTGGGCGGTGGCGCTGCTGGCGGTAGCTACCCTGCCCGCCTTCATCGCTGAAACCCAGTTTGCCGGGGAGGCGTTTCGCCTGTTTAAGTGGCGATCGCCCGAAACCCGCCAGCAGATCTACCTGGAGGCGCTGCTGGCCCGCGAAGACTTTGCCAAAGAAGTGAAGCTGTTCGGCCTTGGGCCTTTGCTGATGCAGCGCTACCAGGATATTTTTCAGCGGCTCTATAGAGAAGACCGCAGCCTGACGGTGCGCCGCAGCGGCTGGAGCTACGGGCTGGGCTTGCTGAGCACCGCCTCGTTCTACCTGGCCTACTGCTGGATTGTGCTGGAGGCGATCGCGGGCCGCATTTCCCTGGGCGAGCTGACCATGTACCTGACGGTGTTTCGCCAGGGGCAGACCACCTTTGCCAGTTCCCTCACGTCCATCGGCGGCATGTACGAAGACGGGCTGTATCTATCTAACCTGTACGAGTTCCTAGAGCAGCCGGTGCCCGCCGAGACAGGCACAGCGGTGCGGGGCATTGACCCCAGTGACGGGCTGCGGTTTGAGCAGGTGTCGTTTACCTATCCAGGCAGCGATCGCCTGGCCCTCGAAAACGTCTCCTTTCACCTCAGGCCGGGCGAAAAAATGGCGATCGTGGGCGAAAATGGCTCCGGCAAAACCACCTTGATCAAGCTGCTCACCCGGCTCTATACTCCCAGCCATGGCCGTGTTTTACTGGACGGACGCGACCTGCAGGAGTGGGACAGCGAGGTCTTGCAGCGACGCATTGGCGTCATTTTTCAAGACTTTGTGCGCTACCAGTTCAAGGTGGGCGAAAACATCGGCGTGGGCGATGTGACCGACTTTGAGGATGCCCACCGCTGGCAAGACGCCGCCGCCAAGGGTACTGCAACCGAGTTCATCGAGTCGCTGCCCGACGGCTACGACACCCAGCTGGGGCGCTGGTTCTTTGGCGGGCAGGAGCTGTCGGGGGGCCAGTGGCAAAAGATTGCCCTGTCGCGCGCCTTTATGCGCACCGAGGCCGATATTCTGGTGCTCGATGAGCCCACCTCGGCGATGGATGCCGAAGCCGAAACCCGCCTGTTCAAGCAGTTTCGCGAAGCCACCCAAAACCAGATGGCGATTTTGATTTCCCACCGCTTTTCGACGGTGCGGCGGGCCGACAACATTATCGTGCTGGCGAACGGCAGGCTGATCGAGCAGGGCAGCCACGCAGAACTGCTGCGCCAGGATGGCCGCTACGCCCGGCTCTTCACCATGCAGGCGGCGGGCTATTTGTAGCAAAACTCTGTAGCAAAACATAGTCTTTTGTTGCGATCTAGGGAAGTAGAGATGAGCACCTGGCTGGGGTGGGCAAAATGCGCTTAGATTGCGCTCAAAGTAAGTCAGACGCCTGTGCAACCCCTGAAATATTGGCTACGTACCCTCGACCCGCGCCGCAGCTTTCGCCGACGGCTAGGGGTAGCGATCGCCGCCACGATTCTGATGTTTTCAATGCTGCTGGCCTGGGTGGTCGGCGGCATTAGCCAGGCGCAAACCGAGGCCGATCGCGGTGAGCTGCTGGCCCAGCTGGCCTACCAGCTGGCGGGGGCGCTCGACCGCGATATGTATATCTATTACCAAGAGGTACAAACCCTAGCGACCCTAGACGACATGCGATCGCCCGAGCGCCCGGCAGCCCAAAAGCAGGTCTTGCTCGATCGCCTGCAAACCGCCTACAGCGACTTTGCCTGGATCGGCCTGGCCGACGTCCAGGGCCAGGTCACCGCCAGCACCCAGGGGCTGCTGGTAGGGGCCGACGTGTCCCAGCGGCCCTGGTTTATCGAGGGCCAGACCCGCCCCAACGTGCAGGACGTCCACCCGGCCAAGCTGCTGGCCAACCTGGTGCCCAACCCCGGCTCCGCTGCCGACCCCCTACGCCTGGTGGATGTAACGGCCCCGGTGCTCGACAGCGAGGGGAAGCTGGTGGGCGTGCTGGGCGGTCACCTGTACTGGCAGTGGGCCACCACCCTGCGAGACAACCTGCTTCAGCCCCTGCAAGACTACGGCCAGGTTGAGATTCAAATTTTGTCGAGCACCGGAGACGTGCTGCTGGGGGTAGGGCGGGGCACCGATGACCACCCCGCCCTCAACCTCAGCCATCTGACCAGTGTGCAGGCCGCCCACCGGGGCAAAACCGCAGCCCTGGTAGAACCCTGGGTAGACGGGGCGCCGTCTCTGACGGGCTATGCGCCCACCCAGGGCCATCGCAGCTACCCCGGTCTAGGGTGGATTGTGCTGGTGCGCCAACCCACCCAGATCGCCTTTGCCACCGCGCGATCGCTCAAAGCCAGCATTTTGTTTTGGGGTACGGCCCTGGGCCTGCTCAGCAGCGCCCTCGCCTGGGGCATTGCCGGACAGATGGTCAAGCCCGTGCTCACCATCGCCGCCACCGCCGAGCGCATTCGCACCGGCGACACCCAGAGCCCCATGCCGATCTTCGCTGGGCGCGATGAAATTGCGCGGCTGTCGCGATCGGTGGCCCAGCTGTTTGCCAACCTAGAGCAGCAGAGAACCCTGCTCCAACGCTTCAACGCCGACCTAGAGCATCAGGTGAGCGCCCGCACCGAAACCCTCAACCAGGTCAACCACCAGCTCCAGCAAGAAATTGCCGTGCGGCGGCAGACCGAGCAGGCCCTACAAACCGCCAACCAAGAACTCAAGCGGCTCACCCTGATTGACGGCCTGACGGGCATCGCCAACCGCCGCCACTTTGACCAATACCTGGAGCAAGAATGGCAGAGGGCCGTGCGGGAGCGCCTGCCCCTCTCGCTGATCTTGATTGATGTGGACTATTTCAAACTCTACAACGATCACTATGGCCACCAGTCGGGGGATGCCTGTCTGCGCCAGGTGGCCCAGGCGGTATCGACGCCGCCGCGCCGCGCTACCGACCTCACCGCCCGCTACGGCGGCGAAGAATTTGCGGTGATTTTGCCCAACACCGACCGGGCCGGGGCGATGTACCTAGCCGCCAGCCTGCGCCAGGCGGTGAAGGCGTTGCATATTCCCCACCAAGATTCTGCCGTTGGCCCCTGGGTCACCATCAGCCTGGGGGTTTCCACCTGCCTGCCCTCGGCCACCCTCAACCCGCTCAACTTGATCAGCGCCGCCGATCAGTTTCTCTACCAAGCTAAGCAACAGGGGCGCGATCGCGTCATCGGTCCACCCAGCTAACAGCCCGCCTCCCTGCCGCACCCCACCGCAGACATCCACGGCACAAAGCCTTGAACCTCCAGTATCACCAATTCAGTTAGCCTGAAAGTGCTATAGGCTAATGACTGTAACGGCAACTGACGGGGCAAAGGGGAGTACGGGCGATGTTAACTGACCTGCAACAGCGCAAATTGACCAAGCTATTTAGCATGTACGACTCTAACTACAGCGGGGTGTTGGTCAAAAAAGACTTCGAGCTAATGTTTAAGAAGCTCTCTACCCTGCGCAACTGGTCCCTGCGATCGCCCCGCTGCCTGATCCTGCAAGACAAGCTGATGCGCAAGTGGCAGGGTCTCGAAAAAAAAGCCGACACCGCCCACAACCAGCAGGTTTCCCGCGCCGAATGGCTAGCCTACTACGATGACTGCCTAACCGATACTGAGCTACATGCCGAAGACATTATCAGCCTGATGGAGATCATCTTCGATGTCTTTGACCAGGATGAAGATGGCAAAGTCAACCAGGATGAATGGGGGCAATTGCTGGCCGCCTTCAATGAGTCGCCAGTCTACGCGCCGCTGGTGTTCCCAGCCCTCGATGGCGATCGCGACGGCTGGCTGACCAAAGACGAATTTTTGCAGCACTTTAACGCCTTTTGCTGTAGCGACGAGGCCGATGACCCCGCCAACGGCATGTTTGGCCCCTACTAAAATTCCTTAAAAAACAACGGCATTGCCCAGACGCCGCGCCACGGGCCGCATTCCCGATTGGCTGATGTATGCCGAAGCCTCAAAAGCCGCTGTCGCGAGAACAACCCGCGTTATCATCACCCGCGATAGGCCGCCTCCGGCTCTGGTGGTAGACGTAGTCAGCCCCGGCCAGGCTAATCGGGAACGCGACTACCGTTACGAGCCCACTGAATATGCGGCCCGTGGCATTGCGGAACGGATCGTCGATCCAGAAACCCGGCAAGTAACGCTGTGCCTGTGGGTAAACGGACAGTCCAAAGACCGGGTTACAGCGGGGCAGAATCGCTGCGCTCTGCGATGGTGTCATAGAACGCTCCTCTAGCTGACCGCGAACTAGGGCCGCGAAATGGGCCTACTACTACTATCTATCGCTAGCGAATTGCTGTCTAGAACGTCCGACCCCCGGTGGCGATGTCTATACGCTGCTTGTTAAGGCAGGCTACGCCTATCCCAAAAGGTCAGCCGCCCATAGCCATGACAGATACAGGAACCCAGTCTGAGCGTTTGAGCGACGTCTTAACTTTACGTCGTGAAATATTCAGCCATTTAGCGTAATTATCTACCAGGGCCTTTTGGGAATCCTGAAAGTAGCCATATTCGTTTTGCTTTATAGAAAACAGCGGTTTCTGAAGCGAGTGAGGCAGATCACCGTCAAGCCCTCCATCTTAAGTTTGGGTTGTACTTCGTAAGAATGATGAAGGGTTTTTTTTCGATCAAAAGACCATTTTCCTACTTCTAAAGCGACTTTAAAAGCAAATACAAAATCCGACTCTTCCTAAAAACATGATAGCAAATCAAGAGAAATCAACAATAGATGCGATCGCGACTATTTTAGACAGATCTTTTGCAAACAAGGGCTTAGATGTCGAATCTGCCACGATTGCATCAAGTATTCACGTTCTGATTGTTAAGAATGCAAAAACCCAAAAGGTACATTTTTTGCCAAAATCCAGATACACGATTGGGCGCAATAAAGACAACGATATTCAAATTTCATCTAAGGGTATTTCTCGCTATCACGCGACCCTTTATAGATGCAAGGATGCCTTCTGGATTGTTGATGGATCTGAAAATGGTATACCTAGCACAAATGGACTATTGATCAACCAAAAAATCTGCAAGTCTAGTAAAATAAACAGCGGCGATATCGTCTCATTTTGCTCAGATGTTTATGCTGTTTTTTTTGAAATTAACCCAGGCGATAAAAAATCCTGTAGCCCTCAGAATTCAGATTTTTTGGAGTTAAGCTCTACATTTAAAGCCGCAAAAAACTGTAGCGAGTCAGATGGTGTTGCAAGTTTTTTGAATATCATACCAGATCTGATTATAAAATTCGACTCGAATGGAGTAATTGAAGGCATTAAGGAATCTAAAGATCCTGTCTTTTCGGCATACGGAAAACATTTAATCTCAACCTCTATTTTTGCTTGCTTTTCTTCTTGTGTATCAAAGAGAATTTCGTTGGTCATGGGTGCTGTAAAAATGACAGGTAATTCCCAGGCATTTGATTGTGAAATTATTGGGGGCGGGGCAAAGAAACCTTGCGAAATCGAAGTCTTTATAGAGGGAGATGGCATGTTTTTTGCCGTCTTAAAAAATATAC
>JBARVK010000182.1:0-1583 GCA_049646225.1 Nodosilinea sp. | reverse complement strand
GGTCTACTGTCTTACGTGTTTCCTCATCTATGAAAAAAGTATTTGTTCTCGATACCAACGTATTGCTGCACGATCCGATGGCAATGTTCAGGTTTGAGGACAACGATGTAGTACTGCCCATCACCATTATCGAAGAGCTCGATCGCTTCAAGAAGGGCACCGTCGACACCGGCCGCAACGCCCGCTACGTGTCGCGCACCCTCGACGAACTCCGCCAGCAGGGGTCGCTAGTGCAAGGCATCGAGCTAGAGCAGGGCGGTACCCTCAAGGTAGCGTTGTGCCACCGCGATACGCTGCGGCAGCTGCCCCCCGAGCTAGAGGGTGACCTGGGCGACAACGCCATTTTGGCGGTGGCGATGGAGTACAAGCACCACCACGACATGCCCGTGGTGCTGGTCAGCAAAGACACCAACCTGCGCATTAAGGCCGATGCGGTGGGGCTGGTGGCCGAAGACTACGAAACCGACAAAATCGATATTGACGATCTCTACACCGGCACCCTAGAGGTAATGACCTCTGCCGCAGCGATCAGCCAGCTGTTTGGCGACGGCCACCTGAAGCTGGATGTGCCGCTCTACCCCAATCAGGCCGTGACCCTGGTGGATCAGGCTAACCCAGCCCACACGGCCCTGGCTCTGGTGCAGGGCGACAGCGGCAGGCTGATGCCCCTGGGCAAACTGCCCCACGCCGGGGTGTCGCGGGTGCAGCCCCGCAACCGTGAGCAGCGCTTTGCCTTTGAGCTGCTGCTGCAAGACTCAATTTCGCTGGTGACGCTGGTGGGTAAGGCGGGGACCGGCAAGACCCTGCTGGCGATCGCCGCTGGGGTGCAAAAAGTGGCCGACGATCGCCTCTACTCGCGCCTGCTAATCGCCCGCCCGATTGTGCCTTTGGGCCGCGATATTGGCTATCTACCCGGCGACGTGCGCGATAAGCTCAACCCCTGGATGCAGCCCCTCTACGACAACTTTGACCTGATCTTTGGCACTCAAGATATGCGCGGTCGACCCGAACACTGGCGGCGCGGCCATGAAGAAATGATTGAGCAGGGGCTGTTGCAGATCGAGCCGCTGACCTATATTCGGGGGCGATCGATTCCGAAGCAGTTTTTGGTGGTTGATGAGGCCCAAAATCTCACCCCCCACGAAGTCAAGACCATCCTGACCCGAGCCGGGGAGGGCACCAAAATTATTCTCACGGGCGACCCCGAGCAGATCGACAACCCCTATGTGGATGCCTCCAGCAACGGCCTCACCTACGTGGTTGAGCGGTTTAAAGGCGAGGCCCTGGCGGGGCATATTAGCCTGGCTAAAGGAGAGCGATCGAGCTTGGCTGAGCGGGCCGCAATGCTGCTGTAGGTGTCAGGTGCAGGAACTCGCTAAAGATCTGTGCTGGATGACGCCGCGTCAGCTGCAGGCATACTTGACCCAGCAAGGTATATTACCAACTCGTCAGGTGGCTATGGCGGTCAGTCGGTCGCACCAGCGAGGCTGATCTAGTGAGATAGCGATTGTTCTAGCGAGGCCAGGGCATTGGGTAGGGAGCGGGGAGGGCTAAACAAAAACCCCTGCCCGATCTCACACCCC
>JBARVK010000181.1:0-5041 GCA_049646225.1 Nodosilinea sp. | reverse complement strand
GCTGCCGCTCATAACTTGGTATACTGCTAGGTTTTGATCTTTGATGTGGTACTGGTTGTTGCCGTTGATGGCAACATAGGTGCTCCGATCCGGGCGTACGTCAGCGGTGGTGAGGGTTTCGCTGCTGGTTTTGTCAATGCCGATGTAGCTCAGACCCTGGGGAGTCTGGCAAAGATGAATGGTAAACGACTTGGTTTCAAAGAAGGCTTCAGGACGGTTGTTTGCGCCGCAGGGGCCGGTGCTAATCTCGGCTGCGGTGCTAGGGGCTGTACTGGCGGCCTGCCCGGTGGTGTCAATAAAGTCGCCGCGCACCCAGCCCTCCGCCCCCGATTGGGCGAACTTGACGTAGTACCAGCTAAAGCCACCCTCACCCTCGGCCAGACGCAGCAGGGTAACCGGGTCGCCACCCAGACCGTAGCCCTGGGTTTCAGACTCGGTGGTGGGCTGCGATCGCAGGTTGACCCGCGCCCCCGCCGCCTGGGTACTCAGGTTGGCCGTACGAACGGGGTTGATCGGCGTCGAGCGAAAGCCGCCATCTTCTATGCTCTCCCCTGCCGCCTCACCGGAGCCTGTAGTCGGAGTACTGTCGGCCCCCCCAGCGGCTGGTGAAATAGTCGCCTCAGAGGGGGAATCTACCTCAGCCCCGCGATCGCAGCCCCCCAGGGCCAAGAGCAACAGCCCAAAGCACAGCAGCGTGAATGACTTCATAACGTCCCTCCCAACCCCATATCGCCGCCAATAGTAGCGTAGAAGCTCGAAGCATGAGGCCGCGAAGCCATCAGTTACCAGCGCAAAGATTTTGCCTCTTTATTTGAATATTTGAATTCTCTACTAAAAGAATCACCCACCCATCCACCCACCTACCCATCCACCCGGCTACCCATCTACCCATCCACCCACCTACCCATCCCACTTCACCTTAAACAGGCGAAACAGCTCATAATCGCGGCTAGAAACCACCCGCGCCCCTTCCGCCTTGACCAGGGCAGGCCAGCGATCAAGGGCGTCTAGATACACTTCGGCCCCCAGGTAAGTTTCGAGAATGGCCCAGGGCTCCGCCAGCTCGGCCTCAGGATTGATGGCGTCGAAGAGAAACCAGCCGCCGGGCTTGAGCACCTTTTTGACCTGCTGGAGCACCGTAGCCCAGTAGTCGGCGGGGTAGTAGCAGCTCACACCGGTAGCGATCGCCATATCAAACGAGTGGGGCTCGTACTCTAGCCGGTGGGCCGGGGCCTGGGTCACCCCCTTAAACAGCTTGGAGTTGAGCTGGGGGCCCCGAGCGGTGAGCGCCTGACAGGCGACCGCGCTGATCTCATGCCCGTAGAACAGGGCCTCCCAGTCGCGCCACGGGTAGATCAAAAAGCTGATGCCGCAGCCCATATCGAGGCAGCGATCGCGCTTGCGGGGCTTCACCGCCTCCCAAAAGGGCGTCGAGATGCGAGGCGTCAGCGTACCGGCGATCCAGTCTTGAAACACAGCCATTTCTTCGACCTCCGGCGGCAGATCAAAGGCCTTAGCGCTAAACTCGTGGTCGTAGCGCCGGGCCACAGCCTGAATCTGCGCTCCCCACGGGGAGGGGGCAGCGGGTAGGCGGCTCATCCCTTGAGCGCTCGGCTAAAATTTTCGCGGTACGACTTATTGAGGGCCAAAAACAGCGGCCACAGCACCGTGAACTTAACCTTGCCATCGGTAAAGTGGGTGCGGTTAAACCCCGTCCAAAACTTAAAGGCCCCGCCGCCGTAGATCACGGCCAGCAAAAGCGCGATCAATGTACCCATAGTCACTGCTCCTTTCTACCCAGTCGCCTATGCTTCTACAATACCAACCTTGCCGCGGGTTCGTGCCCTGCACAACTTGTATATTCGCTAGCGTTTGCTCCCCCATTAGCGAATGGCCAGGCATAAAGTGCCGCAGCACAGATCCTACCTGGGGTAGAGATAGATTAGGTATATTTACTCTAATCTATCTTCGGGCAGGTCAGGGCCGGTGTAAGGTAATAGATACACTCAAGGGCAGAGCAATTTATTGATTGTTTGGTACTGAGCTAGTGCTTCGCCGCCGAGCGAAGGCCCCATCGGGAAGATGTTTTCAAGCAGGAAGGAGACGATATGCGTGCAGTGCTAATGGCTGGTGGTTCAGGGACCCGTCTAAGACCACTAACCTGTGACTTGCCCAAGCCAATGGTGCCGATTCTCAATCGCCCCATTGCTGAGCACATTGTTAACCTACTCAAGCGCAACGGCATTACCGAGATTATTGCGACTCTTCACTTCCTGCCCGATGTGATGCGCAACTACTTTAGCGATGGGCGCGACTTTGGCGTGCAGATGACCTACGCCGTCGAAGAAGACCAGCCCCTGGGTACGGCGGGCTGTGTAAAGAACATCGCCGACCTGCTAGACGACACATTTTTAGTGATTAGCGGCGACAGCGTTACCGATTTTGACCTCAAAGCGGCGATCGAGTACCACAAGCAAAAAGGCTCTAAGGCCACCCTGGTGCTAACCCGAGTACCCAACCCGATCGAGTTTGGAGTGGTCATTACCGACAATGACGGACGCATCCAGCGGTTTCTAGAAAAGCCGTCCACCAGCGAGATTTTCTCTGACACGGTCAACACCGGCACCTACATTCTTGAACCCGAAGTCCTCGACTACCTGCCCGCTAACGAAGAGTCCGATTTCTCCAAAGATCTATTCCCCATGCTGCTGGAGAAGGGCGAACCCATGTTTGGCTACGTCGCCGACGGCTACTGGTGCGATGTGGGCCACCTGGAGGCTTACCGCGAGGCTCAGTACGACGCCCTGCACCGCAAGGTGATGGTCGATTATGCTTACCCTGAGACATCGACCGATGTGTGGATCGGTGACAATACGCACATTGATCCAACCGCTACGATCAATCCGCCGGTGATGATCGGCAACAACTGCCGCATTGGAGCCCGTACGGTGCTCGAACCGGGCACGGTGATTGGCGACAATGTCACCATCGGTGCCGATGCCGACCTTAAACGACCGATCGTCTGGAACGGTGCCATTATTGGCGATGAGGCGCACCTGCGGGCCTGTTCGATCGCCCGGGGCGCACGGGTTGATCGCCGTTCCCACGTGCTGGAAGGCGCCGTCATTGGCCCCCTGTCTACGGTCGGTGAAGAGGCCCAAATCAGCCCCGGCGTGAGAGTCTGGCCGAGTAAGCTCATTGAGTCAGGTGCAACGTTGAACATTAATCTTATCTGGGGCAACACCGCCCAGCGCAATCTATTTGGCCAGCGAGGGGTGGCCGGGCTGGCCAACATCGATATCACCCCAGAGTTTGCCGTTAAGCTGGGTGCCGCCTACGGGTCTACCCTCAAGCCCGGCTCCCACGTGACGGTCTCGCGCGATCAGCGCAGCATCTCGCGCATGGTGTCGCGATCGCTGATTGCGGGCCTAATGTCGGTCGGCGTCAACGTACAAAACCTGGAGGCCACGGCGATTCCGGTGGCCCGCAGCGTGCTGGCCCAGATGGGCGTGGCCGGGGGGATTCACGTGCGTTTGCATCCCGATCGCCCCGACTTCCTGCTGATCGAGTTCTTCGACGAGCACGGGATCGACATTCCCAAGGGCAAAGAGAAGAAAATTGAGGGGGCCTACTTTAAAGAAGACCTGAGGCGATCGCCCATTCATGAGATCGGCACCGTCACCTACCCCGCTGGTGTAGTGTCCACCTACAGCACCGCCTTCGAAAAACACCTCAATATCGAGGCGGTCACCAACAGCCAGGCGAAGATCGTCATCGACTATCTTTACGCAGTATCGGGGGCGGTGCTGCCGCAGATTCTCGGCAAGTTTGACTGCGACGCGGTTGTGCTCAACGCCAGTCTGCGGCAGGTAGCCCTCTCCAACGACGAGCGCGAGGTCATGCTGGGGCAGCTGGGCCAGGTGGTGCAGTCTCTGCGCGCTACCTTTGGTGCCCAGGTATCGGCTAACGGCGAGCAGCTGATCTTAGTCGATGAGGTCGGCAGCATAATTCGTGGCGAGCTCCTGACGGCTTTGATGTCGCACATGATGCTTACTACCCATCCGCGCGGCACCATTGTGGTGCCCGTCCACACCTCCGGGGCGATCGAGCACATTGCCCGCCGCCACGACGGCCAGGTGATTCGCACCAAAGCCAACCCTACAGCGCTGATGGAAGCCTGTCAGACCAACCCCAACGTGGTGCTCGGCGGCAGCGGCGAAATGGGCTTTATCTTCCCCGAGCTGCACCCCGGCTTTGACGCCATGTTCTGCATCGCCAAGCTGATCGAGCTTTTGACCTTGCAGCAGCGATCGCTGGAGCAAATTTGGTCAGAGCTGCCCCGGATGGCCTACCGCATGCAAAGCCTGCGCTGCCCCTGGACCGTGAAGGGCGCCCTGATGCGCTACCTGGTCGAAGAAAATCCACCCGAGCGCCTAGAACTCATCGATGGGGTTAAAATTTTAGGCGACAACCCTGACGATTGGGTTCTGGTTCTGCCCGATGCCGGTGAGCCGTTGGTGCACATCTACGGCAACAGCCAAAGCCGTGAGTGGCTCGACACCTCCATGGCCAAGTATCAGCAGTACGTACAGGACTTCATCGAGAAAGAGCAGGGGATCAAGGAGACCACGCCACTATGAACAACTGCCTACTCATGGCCGAGATTGTGCAGTCGCCCCAGCTGCGCTACACCTCTGACAACCAGACTCCCGTCGCCGAGTTTGTCGTGCAGTTTCCGGGCATCAAAGAAGGTGACCCATCCTCTCAGATGAAGGTGGTGGGCTGGGGCAACCTGGCCCAAGACATCCAGGCTCAGTACCAAGCTGGTCAGCGGGTGCTGCTAGAGGGTCGCCTGTCTATGAACGTGGTTGACAACCCCCAGGGTTACAAAGAAAAGCAGGTGGAAATGACGGTGCAGCGCATCTACAACGTGGGTGACCTCAGCACCATGCCTATGGCTCCCCCGGCAGCGGTGGCAACCCCGGCGGCTACCCCCAGCCCAGCTGCCTCTAATCCCACGAGCCCCGCCGCCCCACGCCCA
>JBARVK010000180.1:0-4838 GCA_049646225.1 Nodosilinea sp. | reverse complement strand
CGTCAGGAGGCGGATTTGCCGGTGGGTCGGGAAGAGATTCGAGCGGTACTTCTAGCGATCCGCCAGCAGGCAGATCGGAATTGGGAAGGGGCAGACAGGTCATGACGAAAATGAGGGCGGAGGAGAACAGCTAGACACAACGCTTGAGACAACGCTTGAGACAACGTCAGATAGACTCAGGCACGCCTAAGATTCCTGCCTCGTAGAGGATTTGACTCCGAACCGACAACCCATAGTATTACTTCATACCAGCCTAGGATGCCCAAAAGCTGGTTTAAAGCTGCAATTCGTTCTCCCCCAGCGACTTTGCTTAAGTGCCTCTGACTCAACGGTCTAGGTTCTGGCTTGGGCCCTAGATCGAGGATAGTCTCACCCGACAGCCCCCACGCTCACGACGGCACCCTAGACTATTTTTAATCTATCCCTTTCCAAAATTCCTGCGCAAAAGAGAGGTACAGGCCTGTCATGAACCGATGGCTGTCATGAACCGCTTACCCAGAACTACCGATCAGCCCGAAGGTCAGCCCTTTGGCCTGATGCTATTTACCCGCTTTCCTGAACCAGGTCGCACAAAAACCCGGCTGATTCCGCACCTGGGGCCAGCGGGGGCGGCAGCCCTGCAGCGACAGATGACCGAGCACGTGCTGGCCCAGGTGCAGGGCGCGGCCCAGCCATTGCCCCTGGCGGTGGAGGTGCACTTTGCTGGCGGCAGCTTAGGACAGATGCAGGCATGGCTAGGGCAGGCTGTTGACTATCAGCCCCAGGCCGAGGGGGGGTTGGGCGATCGCCTAATGGCCGCCTTTAGCCGCAGTATGCATCTAGGGAGACCGGGGGCGATCGCCATTGGTAGTGACTGCCCCGCCCTCGGCGTTGAGCAGTTGACCGCCACCCTAGCGGCGCTACCCCAGGTTGATGTGGTGCTTGGCCCCGCCACCGACGGTGGCTACTACCTGATCGGGCTACGGCAGCTAGAGCCAGCCCTGTTTCGTAATATTGACTGGGGCAGCGACCAGGTGCTGGCCCAGACCCTGTCGGCAGCGGCGGCCCAGGGCCTAACCGTCGAGCTACTGACGCCCCTAACCGATATCGATCGCCCCGAAGACCTGCCCCAGTGGGAAGCGATTCTGGCCGATCTGAGCTAACAGGTTGCCGACCTTTACCTACCCCGACGCGGGGGGCGAATCTGGCTGGTGGGCCAGACCGGGCTTGAGCAACAGACCCCAAACGGGGTTGTAGGGGTGCACCGCCCTGGTGGGCTGGCCAGATTGAACGAGCGATCGCCCCTGATTGGCCCACTGAAAGATGGACCCCGCCAGGTTGTAGACCTGGGTGTACCCCGCCTCCTGCAGCTGAGTAGCCAACCGGGCCGAGCGATACCCCACTGAGCAGTAGACCACCACCGGCTGATCGGGGGGTATCCCCAGCGCCAGCACGGCCTCTAGACTGGGGGTGGGGTGGGCTCCGGGCAGATGGCTAACCGCAAATTCATCAGCCTGGCGCACATCGAGCAAAATAGGCGAGGGGTCTTTGCCCTCGCTTAACCAATGTGCAAGACGTTGGGGAGTTAGAACACGCACCCCCGGAAACGCCCTCTGTACCCAGTGGTTGACCGCCCACCAGGCAACTGATTGCGTTACTGTCCACAGCAGCACTGGGGTTGGCATCGAGACCATGGGCGTGAGTACTCTGAGGCGAAAGGTTAGGGACTGTTTCTGCAAACTAGGAAGCAGGGGAGCTAGAGAGCCAAGCGAGCTAGAACGGTAGGCATATTTCAGCCATCGAGCACTAGGCGTCAGGCGCAGGAGATTGGCTAGGGTGAATTTTACCCCCTGGCCTACCTTGCTCCAGATCTGGGTTGATGACTGGGGAAGAGTCGTCAACACCTGCTGGCAGCAGGCCGCCGTTCCCAATCGGGAGGCATCCGACGGCCTTTAATGGCTTGTCCCCGATCGCCTCTCTAACGCTGCCAATCAATTTTCCACGCCACTCCTCCATTCCACCTACCTGACCTCCTCGTATAGTCGCTTCAGGGTAGTAGCAGGCACCCCCAGGGTCCACAACAACCCAACCATGGCGTAAATGGCGTTAGCTTTGCAGGCACCCCAGGCGGCCACCCGCCGGTCTGAGGAGTGAACGACTCGGTTTAGCTGGCGTAGACGCCCAAGACGGCAAAGTTTGAGGCACAGATCGGCCTCTTCCATAATCGGCAGGGCCGGGTCGAAACCGCCGCAGGCGAAAAAATCGGCGCGACGACAAAACATCACCTGGTCCCCAAACAACAGCCGCATCCCACGCGCAAAGAAGAGGTGGGGCCGAAACAGCAGCGGTGCGTAGTAGGTCTTAAGGGCGTTGTGCAGAGAGAAGCCCCAGCGGGTAGTGCTGGGGCCAGCCATCAGCGAAATAAAGCCGCCCCCCGCTACCGTTGGGTCGCCTAAGGTATTCTCGATCAGACTGACCAAGTCATCGGGCACCAGAGTATCGGCGTGGAGAAAACACAGGCTGTCGCCCTTAGCGATCTCAGCCCCCAAATTCATTTGTACCGATCGCCCCGGGGCCGGTGCCTGAATCACCACCAGGGGAAGACGTTCGGCCCAGGCGCGGGCGATCGCCACCGTGCGATCGCCGCTGCCGCCATCGACCAGCACAATCTCCTGCGGCGGCGGACTGAGGCTTTGCAGCACGTTTAGGGTACGGTCCAGACAGGCAGCCTCATTCCAGGTGGGCATAATGATTGAGACTGGCATGGGCAGAAAACCTTAGATGCAGCGCCGCAAGACGATCCCATTCACCGCACAGGATGAGTTGAGAACGGAGGGGTAACGGGGGTAACAAGCGATCGCCCGCTAGCTCGTTTTGATTGTAAGGTCTGAGGCCCTGACCCAGCCGCGACCAAAAAGTTGATCATTCAGTGGTTACAGGCTCGCCTTGGGTGTTATATTGAGAAGCGCATTTATGGCGGGTGTAGCCAAGTGGTTACGGCAGTGGATTGTGGTTCCACCATTCGCGGGTTCGAATCCCGTCACTCGCCCTGTTTCATGTCGTTACTCGCCGCCGTCCTGATCAAGCGGAACGACCATTCGATTCGTGCCCCTAATTACGGTGCCATTAGCAGGACGATTGAGCGTTTCTGTGGTGTTGACAGTCGTATCTTGCACCTCAGGCGTCGTAACCTGAGGAATTTCGGTTTGAGGCGTTGGAATCTGGGGCGTTTCGATGTCTCTAACCGGAATATCGAGGCGATTGTCCTCGGTCCTCGGCCCGGTCGTAGCGTCGTTCACCTCCTCAGGATTGGTAGAAGTGTCTGGGTTGGCATTCAGCACTTCCTCAGTGTCCCCTGGCTGAACTGGGGATACGCTCGCCGGGTCGGTGCCAGATCCGGGTACAGAGGCAGGCCCGGTTAGGGTGTAGCTTCTCACCCTGGGCAACGCGCCTTCTTGGATCTCCACGGCGGCCTCGCCAACCCCAAAAGTCTCGGGCTGGGTCTGCACAGGTTGAGAATCACTATCATCCAGACAGAGGTCGTTGAGGTTAATCACCTGACCGTCAGAGTTGATTAAATAGCAGTAGCCCTGAGCATGGCCAGGGCTTGACCACAGCAGCGCGCCAGCCATCAAACCCAAACCTCCTGCATAGCTCAAAACATTAGGTTTCATAAGATGCCTCAGCCTCAGCGCAATAGGGATTATTGCCTTAGTCTATTGGCAGCGCAAAAGGATCCATATCGTTCTTGTGGTAGAAACTTTTGTCCCAGCGGCGTTCCGATTTTCAGCCGTGGATTCCCTATGTTAGGCCGTAGAGTCAACTAGCCAAAGTAGCGCTGGTGTTCTTCAGAGGCGAGCCAGTAGGCGCTAGCGGGTTCGATTTGGGTGACGATGGGGTTGGGGTAACGCTCTGAAACCTGTAGCTGGGTTTTAGCCCGCCGAGCTACCTGGGCCTGCTCGGGGGTGTGGTAAAAAATCACCGAGCGGTACTGTTCCCCGCGATCGCCCCCCTGGCGGTTGAGGCTGGTGGGGTCGTGGATGCGCCAGAAGGTATCGATCAGGGCATCGTAGGCGATCGCAGCGGGGTCGAACTGCACCTGACAGACCTCAGCATGGCCGGTAATGCGAGACAGGACATCGAGATAGCAAGGGTTTTCGAAATGGCCGCCCATATAGCCCACGGAGGTATCGATGACTCCGTCCAGTCTGCGAAAGGCCGCTTCTACCCCCCAGAAACACCCCGCCCCGAAGGTCGCGAGTTCTACAGTTGTGGTCATGGGTTTAGAACCGTTAGAGAAATGCTCACCTCGCTCATTATGGCGCTCGGCGGCAAACCTCTTAAATCCCCAGCCGATTGAAGCCGCCGCGAGTCCTGTCAGGGTGGGAAAAACCGCAGCAAGCGATCGCTCAAATTGACCGCTGGGTCATACTTAGGGTTTAAAGCTTAAAGCCTCTAACCCTCTACAGAGGATTAGAGGCCGACGACCTCATCTATTTCAGACTTGTGCGTTGAGCCAGATCAGTTACGGCCTCAAGGTTACAGCTAGGGCAACCTCTACCTATTTGCCGTAGGGTTGGGTCAAATCGTCTACGATTTCGTTCTCCTGGGTAATTTCCTCCAGGTTGAGCTTGTCTTTGATGGCATTCCCTACCGATTCTTCAGTGGTGTCGATTTCTGTATCGGCGCTGGCGGAAGCTTCACTCTGCCACTGGCGGCGACGCTCACGCATTTTTTCGAGCTTGGCTTCAGATAGTTTCGGTTCTTCGCCTTCGAAAGCGGCCTCGGCCGCAAAGCGCGATGAGGCCGCCAGAGCGATCAGCGAATTAGACCCTGTTCCCAAACCTAGAGTCGTAGCC
>JBARVK010000179.1:0-10739 GCA_049646225.1 Nodosilinea sp. | reverse complement strand
GTCTGAAATTGAAGCTTTTTTGACGGACCTAGCTGTAAATCGGCAGGTTGCGGCCTCGACTCAAAACCAAGCTCTCAACGCTGTACTGTTTCTATATCGTGAGGTGTTAGGGATTGAGATTGTTGGCATCAATGCGGTCAGGGCTAGCCAACCGCGCAATTTGCCAGTCGTTTTAACCAAGGCCGAAGCACGGGCCATCATCGAAAGGATCGATGGTGCTCACCAGCTTGTAGTCAAGCTTCTCTATGGCAGCGGTTTGCGACTCTCCGAAGCATTGCGATTGCGAGTCAAAGATCTTGATTTTGCTCAACAGCAAATCATCATCAGAGACGGTAAGGGGCGGAAGAATCGGTTAACGATGCTGCCAGCACGCGCCCTCACAGAATTTCAGGATCATTTAGTTGGTGTTCGGCGACAACACCAGCAAGACTTGGGACGTGGCTTTGGTTCAGTCTATTTGCCGTTTGCTCTAGAGCGGAAATATCTCAACGCCAATCGAGACTGGATATGGCAATACGTTTTCCCAGCGGGCCGAATCGTGAAGGACTCTCGAAGTGGAGAAATGCGGCGGCACCATTTACATGAAAGCGGAATTCAAAAGGCCGTCAAACAGGCCGTGCGGCAGGCAGGAATTGCTAAGAAGGTCGGTTGCCATACATTTCGCCATAGCTTTGCCACTCACCTTCTAGAAGCTGGCTATGACATTCGCACGATACAAGAACTTTTGGGTCACAAGGATGTAAAGACAACCATGATTTATACCCATGTCTTAAATCGAGGCGGGCACGGAGTGAGGAGCCCGCTGGATGACTAGTTAGATGGTTATGTCCTAATGGCCCTGTACAGTTGACGGGGAGCTTTTGTACCACTATTCTTTTGCGTTAAGCCGTTCGAGCAGAGCGGTGGTTTCACAGAACTCGAAAATCTTGGCGCTGCCGGAAGGTGCAGGAACACCAACCGACAGCTAACCCCGCAAATCTTCCAGCAGATTGCGAGGCTGGGTCCATGGTACCCTAGCCCCCTCAGTTTGCATTTCAACTGCGGGCGGCTAGGGTTTTCGCGTTCTGTTTTCCTCGCCCGTCCCCTCCACTGGAGGGGTGCCCGCAGGGCGGGGTGGGTCTATCTCGGCGATGAGGCTGTTGCTCACTGAGTGTAAGTCTCTTACTGCCTGGGTTTTACCCACCCCTACCCCTCCCAGGAGGGGATTTGCGGTCGGGGCTTGCTCACTGAAAACGCAAAAAGGAAACAGAACCGATGTTTAACTATCAAGAGCCAGAAGCCAGCGACAACCAAGAGCCCCAAGGGACCAATCCAGGGACCGGGTCCCTGCCGCTTTCGCCAGGGGCCGGGGGCACCGACAGAGGGACCCGGTCCCTAAACCCCCTCAGCCCCGAAAAAGTGCGCCACATGCTCTTTGGCAGCTTGGCAGGCATCGATCGCACCCTCAAAATCCTCCATGCCCTCGGCTACGCCGACCCCAACGATTGGAGCGAACCCATGCCGACCGAAAAGCCCGACCAGTGGATGGCGATTTTGACCAAAACACTACTGGTGCAATAGGGCCGACAGACCTAAGTTCGGCTTCTTGTCGGTTGGGTGGAACAAATAGAACCCAACAGTAGCCAGCCTTGCTGAGTTCTGCTACCGCGCCACCCAGCCGACAAATGGAGCCTTGACTAAGGCAATCGGGCATGGGCGAATATCTGCCCCATAGCGCCTCGGAACGGGTGTTATAAAGCAAAATTCGGTCATGCCAACGCTTAGGTCACGGCCTGACATAAATCTCCACCGTTGAGGGGCATATCACTACGTCCATTGAAGGATGCTCTAGGAGACATGGATTAAACGCGATCGCGTAGGTGGTCAGCAACCCGCAGGGCATTGGCAACAATGGTCAGCGTCGGGTTGCAGCCAATATTGGAGGGGAAAAAGCTGCTATCGACCACGTAGAGATTATCGACATCGTGGGTGCGGCAGTTGAGGTCTAGCACAGAGGTGTCTGGATCGGTGCCAAACCGGCAGGTACCACACTGGTGAGCGACCCAGCGGAGGGGAAAGCTGCTCTGGTAGTAGCGCGATTCGGTCACCCAGCCCTGATCAATTTCAATAGATTTCAACACGTCAATCCAGCGATCGACTAAACGCTGAAACGACTCTGTATTGTTCTCGGTGTAGTCGAGGCGAATGTTGTCATCCTGAAGGCGAACTCGATTATTTGGGTCGGGCAAATCTTCGCCCATCAACCACCAATCTATGGAATGGGCGGCAGCGGTTTCCGAGGAAATGGTATCTCCTGTGGCGACCGGCACGTTGTTGGCCAGCATGTCTTTATTCACTTTGCCGGAAAGCTGCACCTGACCCATCGGGTAAGGAAAATCGGGTTCGCCCCAGTAAAAGTCGTTAATACCGAGGGTTTTTTGAAACAGAGTAGAATTTTCCTGCGACGATAGGCCGACGACAACGCTACAGTTGTGCTTCATAAAGTTGCGCCCCACCTGATCAGAGCGATTGGCGAGCCCGTTGGGATGCTGGTCGTTGTGCGATCGCAGCAGCAGAGCGGCAGAATTAATCGCACCGCAGGCCACCACGACTAAATCAGCGTGCAACAGTCTGGTTTCACCAGCAATCTCGGCCTCAACAGCCGTGACTTCGCGCCCCGTAGGGCTAGTGTGCAGGCGCTGCACCTTGGCATCGGTCAGCAGCGTCACGTTGGGGTACTGCATAGCGGGGCGCACCCCCATCACTTCCGCATCGGCTTTGGCGTGCACCAGACAGGGATGCCCATCACAGGTGTCACAGCGAATGCAGTCACTCAAGAACGATTGAGCTTCGTTTAGCTTAATCGCCATTGGTAAATAGAAGGGTTGAAACCCTTTAGCTTGCAGGCGAGCGCTGACCTCTTCAATGCAGGGCTCATGGCTAATCGCAGGGAACGCATACGCTTCCTGGGTCCACGGTTCGGTAGGGTCAAGACCTCGCTGACCGTGGACGTGATACAGCTTTTCGGCCTGGGTATAGTACGGCTCAAAGTCGGCGTATTTGAGACCCCAGGCGGGGGAGAGGCCCCCCTTGTGCGTCACGACGTCAAACTCTTCCTCTCGGGCGCGAAACATAGCACCGCCGTAGAATTTGGTGTTGCCGCCCACCCAATAGCCCGCCGCCGGGTTGAGAGACTCGCCAGCTTTGTCACTCCAGGGGCCAGCATTGAAGTAGCGCTCAGCCCCAAAGACTTGCGACGGGTCCCAGTTGGCCTTTTCCCTGGGCAGAAAGGTGCCGCGCTCCAGCAGCAAGATTTTCTTACCGCTGGGGGCCAAGCGCTGGGCGACCGTAGAGCCCCCGGCACCCGTGCCAATGATAATAACGTCGTAGTGCTGAGTCATAACGATTACGCGGCTAGCTGGGCAATCCAGTTCAGGTCGGTCTGCCGAATCTCCTCAGCGCTAGGCATTTGCTCTAGGCGCATCAGTTCTGAGATCGCCGCAATGTCGCGATCGCGACCGGCCCCGGCCACGGCCAACACTCGGTCAGCCTGAGTGTAAAACGCCAGGAAAGTTTGGTCCGGGAGACTGCCATGGATAATCACGTCATCCCAGTCTTCCGCATGGCCAACATAGCGCAGTTTGATGCCAAACTGCCCCGTCCAGAAGAACGGCACCGCGCGGAATGGCACCTGTTGACCCAGCATGTTGTGAGCTGCAATGCGTCCCTGCTGCAGCGCTAGCCGCCAGTGCTCGATGCGGGTAGCCCGATCAGTCATGGCATAGGGAAATCGAGCAATATCCCCAGCGGCGTAGAGGTTAGGCGCAGCCTGTAGGTACTCGTTGACCACCACGCTACCGTCACCCTCATGGAGCAGCGCCACATCTAGAAAATCGGTTGCAGGCTTAACCCCAATGCCCACGACAACTACATCGGCAGGTAGTTGCTCACCATTGTCCAGTTCTACCGAGGCAACTTGCCCCTCCCCGTGAAAAGCTTTGGCCTTGGTCTTTAGCTGAAACTGAACCCCTTCCGCCTCATGAATCTGCTGAAATAGCTGACCGACCGATTCTCCCAAAACCGTCTCAAACGGTACAGCACTCGAGGCGACCACGGTTACAGCCAGTCCCTGCTGCCGCAGGCTGGCCGCCACTTCCATGCCAATAAACCCGGCTCCAATAATCACGGCTCGCTGAGCATTCTGGGCTGCTTTGAGAATGTGCTGGGCATCGTCAGCCCGCCGCAGCGTGAAGACGTTGGCTAAATCGCTGCCGGCAACGGGGAGTTGTCGAACCGCGCCCCCCGTTGCGACCAGCAGAGCGTCGTACTTCAGTACCTCTCCAGCCCCATAGGTGAGCTGCTGCGCCTGGGCATCAACTCGACTAACCGAAGTAGACAGCATGACATCAACGCCGTGCTGCCGATAAAAATCGGCCGATCGCAGCAAATCTGGGTCGGCAACGGTATCGCTCTGTAGATAAGCTTTGCTGAGAGCGGTGCGATCGTAGGGCAGTTCGCGATCGGCGCTCAGCATCACAATGCGACCCCGAAAGCCCTGTTGTCTGAGCATCTCAGCCGCCGCGCTACCCGCCGCACCCCCGCCCACAATGGCAAAGACCCGGTCATCCTGCTGTAAATCGGGGGCCGCGAAAGCCGGGGAAACGTGCTCTTTAGGCGTCGTGGAGGTTTCGATATAGGTGCTGGAGGTAGCCCTGATCTCAGAAACAGGTATCTCAACCCGGACCTCACCTGACTCAATCTCGACCTTGTAGGTGACCAAGTGGTCGCGTCCGGGTGGTTCGAGCATTTCCCCAGAGCGCAGGCTGAAGCAGGCATTGTGCCAGGGGCAGACGATGCGATCGCCACTCAGCACCCCCTTTTCTAAAGGAGCGCCATAGTGGGAACAGTGAGCCGCTGTCGCCCAAAAGCCACCTTCGCCGTGTCCTAGCAGAATGTCGCGGCCTAAAACGGTAAACTGCCGCATTTGGCCCTGGGGCAGGTCATCTACCTGACATAGCGAACGTTTTTGGCTGCTCATCTGTCCTCTCTGTGGTTTTCCCTGGCAGTGACCAGGCGCACTCTGCAACTCAATCGAGTCGACCGAGCTGAATTGCGGCATGCTTTAGATAAGGTTCTCTGCAAAAGTTAAGATACAGCGCTCGTGCTGTCATCTCTCATTTGGGATAAAAGCTGCCGCCGCCAGAGCACGTAAACGAGCCTCGGAAACTGTGCCAGGTAGCCGCATAACCAGGCGAGTAACGGCTCTAAAGAAAGCTCACCGTCGATGGGGTCTGCCTTGTTTTTAGGTTAGCCAAAGGCTCAAACACGGCTGCTAGAAGAGCGCATACAAAATCTGAGTCCAGCTTTCGCTGAACTCAGACCTGATCAACTTAGAAGCCAGCCCTCTAGACCTCAGGCCATTCTTCCTGAGCGTCGTCTTTGGTATTGGTACGGCGATCGGGGGTTTGGCGCTCAAAGGTCATGTGAATATTGCGACTCTGCTCGCCATCGGCAGCAACGGCCATGATCGGGTACTCAATGGTGCCGTCCTGGAAGGAGGTCTGGAACCGGAAGGTACCGTCCTCACTCAGCTGAATTGGCGTGCCCCCAATGGTGACGGTGGCGTCAGGTTCGGTAGCGCCGTAGACGATGAGTTCAGCATCGGCCACCAGCCAAAACTTGCGGGGGCGAATGGGCGGCATGGAGGCCGAGAAGCCGACTCCAGACAGGGTTAAGCCCGACACACCCGACATCGTCAGGCCAGAGAACTCGGCGATGCCGGGAAATCCCGACATCGTCAACCCCGATACCCCAGACATGGTGAGACCAGGCACCCCTGCCGCCGCTCCTAGACCGGCCCCTAGACCAGCCCCCGATGCAAAGGTGTAGGAGCTAATGGGCGGTGCCATCGACCCAGCGACATGCTGCATGGAGCCAAACAGAGAGCCATCCACTCGCAGAGCTTCGCCACCTTGGGCCAGGGCATAAAGCTGCTGATGCAGACCGCCCTCTGCTCCTGCTTCTTTTAATCGCGGATCCACCAAAGTCATGAGCGTCTTGCTGCGCAGGCTTTCCTCCCAGGTGACGGTAAGGAAGTGTTCTTCGGTCCAGTCAGAGGGGTAGACGGGGGGAATGCGCACCGTGTTGGAGCGGGCCAGCACCAGCCAGCGGCCATCGCCCGCTAGGTAGCCAATTTCGACCTGGTAGTCGCGATCGCTGACCGGAATCTGCATGTACCACTGGCGGGCTAGCTCATCGCACCCTACCTGCTGCATGCTGTGGGGTGCCTGACTATCCAAATTAATGCCGGTCACATCGTACAGGCGCAAAGCCAGACTCTCACCACCCTGGCGGCGCAGATCTTCTTTGTGGGTGTGGGGCGTATCCCAATAGGCGTAGGCCCACTGGGGGTCGCGGGGCATTAGCACAATGCGGCTCTCACCGTAGCCATCGGGCAGCGGCGGCAAACCGTCATCAATCGTAGAAAGATCGATATCGCCGTCGGCCGGGCGACCTACGACGTTATACTTGCTGGCTTCGACGGCGGACTGGTCTTCGGTACTAGCCAAAGACGCTGCCGCTCCCGCTGCTAGCCCGGCCATGCCCATCGCGGCAGGAACAGCCGTGGGTTTGGGTTTGGGAGCCTCTAACTCTACTACAGGCTCGGCGGTGGGTGGCACCTCTTCTACCGTAATGATCTCAGGCGCAGGGGAGATAATCTCAGGTTCGGACTCAGGCGCGACATCTTCGGGTGCGGGCGAGGGCGGCTCGACTACGGGGGGAGCGGGCACTCCTGCCTCAATAGGCTTATCAAGCACCAGCGGCGGTGGCGCAGGCGTATCGGCCACCGGCGGCTCCACCGGAGGAGGTACGGGATGTTCGGCGGTGGGAGGGGGAACGATCGGCTCGGCACCAGCGGGAGGGGCTACAGCGGTTTCGGCATCAGGCGTCATCCCGCCTCTGCCGCGACTCAGCAGCCAGGCTAACCCACCGAGGGCCGCGAGGGGCAGCAGCAGCCACCACCAGGCAAAACCGCCATTGTTCTCAGTGACCGGGACGGTTTCGACGGGCACTGGTGCCACCGCGTCTGGGTCGGCATCTGGAGCGGTATCGACCGGAGCAGTCCCAGGCGTGGCTTCGGCTACGGGGTCTACAGGAGCCGTTACGCCCTCAGCAACTGCCCCAACTTCAGCCACCTGGGCTGCCGTAAGAGCTGCTAGTCCGGCTGGGGAAGTTGCGTAGCCTAAAAAGGCAGCTACCGCTGGGTTGGGTTCTCCTTGATAGACAAAATAACGAGGTTGGGAGTAGGGATAGCGAGGATCGTCAGGCAGGGTCTGGTGCATAGGCACAATGTTGACCGCTGGCTGATCGATCACGTGGGGCGCGATCGCATAGCCGATGCCGTCATCGCCCAGCGCCTGAATCACCGCTGCGGTATCATCTTCGGCCACCGTTTCGGTGGTGGGGCCCGCCTCAAAGGGAGCGCTGCTAAAAACGTCGTACTGGCTCAGCGATCGGCGAGTGTCGCTGATGTCGGGGCGATCGACAAAACGAATCGGGCCGGGGGCACCCCCGACCTCAGCCCAGTCGGTAATGTCGCCGCGAAACATACCAGCAAACTGCTCGAAGGTGAGGTTGCCGTCAAAGGGATTGTCAGTGCCGGTGATGATTGCAATTTTGGCCCGCTCTAGGGATACCGTCGTCAAGCCTGCGGCTTGCTCAGCCTCGGTTAGGGGACGCCCAATGGCGACCAGGTCAACGGTGCCAGCGATCAGGTCAGCGATCGCCTGATCGCTGCTAGTTAGCTCTACCCCAACCTCGGTGCCCTCGTAGGTCGCCTCAAATTCCTGCTTGAGGGCATCGGCAGCAAAGCCCAAGTTGGGAGAACTCTGAATCGATAGCGTGGTTCCTGCCGGAACAGTTTCGGGTAGCGAAAAGGCTGGGGTAACCTGGGCTAGGGCAAAGTCCCTCAACGCAGGATGAGCAGCCGGACTAAGGGCAAACAGTGCGGCGACGAGAAGCTTGACTGAATACTGCATTGTCTGACGAGGGAGGCAAAGAACTAAAGCCTAGGCAAATATACCAAGTCCGTGCAAAAAACAGGAGTATGCTAAATCGCAAAACCCCGCCAATTAATCTGGATTTGGTGCATACCTGAGAATTACGCTCAACTATTGCAGCATTCGACAGGGGAGTCAATACGAAACTCTATAGAGTCGACTGAGAATCGTATCGCCTTCAAACAGCTAAATATGCCTAAATATGCTCTATTTTGAAGATTTTTGTTCTATGAGGACAGAAGTCAGGATGCCGCAATCCCCCGCCCATCTAAACCAGTGGTACACAACTAGGCGCTGACTCATCGTTCTCCTAAGAGAGGCGGTATCGCCCCACGGCACGCCCGCAGGCTAAACCACGAGCCTCAACACAACGGCCTTCCTAGGTTTTCGCCCTTAGCCAACCGATCGCCAGCCCAGTGCCATTGACCCGATGGGGTAGTTTTGTGGCCATTCGTTAAGACGGCTAAGAACGAGCCCAGGCCTTCTGTTTTCAAGGGTTTCTCGGCTGAGGCTTTCTACCCCTCGATAGACTAGCCTGGCCCAGCTGCGCCTTACCCACTTGTGGTCAGCGAGTTATCATGGGAAAGCAATTGACATTTCTTAATAAATCCGAGAACACACCTAGATCATCCATCCAGACATTTCGCAAAACCGATTTATTCATGACGGCTTCTTCCTCCTCAAGCAGTGGTATTAAAGGCTTTGTGGAGAAACGTATTCTCCTGGGCCAGCCTCTGACCTTAGAACTCACCGCTATTTTGCTGGTGTATTTCGTACAGGGTATTTTGGGCCTGGCTCGGCTGGCGGTGAGCTTTTTTCTCAAAGACGACCTAGGACTCACCCCAGTGGAGGTGGCCGCCCTGAGCGGCATTGCCACCCTGCCCTGGACGATCAAGCCCTTGTTTGGCCTTCTGTCAGACGGATTGCCTATTTTCAGGTATCGGCGGCGACCCTACCTGATTTTGTCGGGAATTTTGGGAGCGGGGGCCTGGCTGGCGCTGGCCACGGTGGTGCAGACGGGCTGGGCGGCGATCGCGGCCATTACCCTCAGTTCGCTATCTGTGGCCGTCAGCGACGTGATTGTTGACTCCCTGGTGGTGGAACGTGCCCGGGGTGAATCCCTCGGCAAGGCAGGCACCCTACAATCGCTGGCCTGGGGTACCTCAGCGGTGGGGGGCGTACTCACCGCTTACCTGGGTGGGGCACTACTCCAGCACATCAGCACCCGAGCGGTGTTTGGCATTACCGCCACCTTTCCGCTGATTGTGTCCCTCGTCGCCGTCCTAATTACCGAAGATCCGGTCGATTCGCCCAGCTGGACCGTGGTCGGCAACCAGGTCAAACAGCTGTGGCAGGCTGTTCGGCAGCGGGCGATCTGGATGCCAGCCCTGTTTTTATTTCTGTGGCAGGCCACCCCCACCGCCGATGCCGCCTTCTTTTTCTTTACCACCAACGATCTGGGCTTTCAGCCCGAGTTCTTGGGTCGGGTGCGGTTGGTCACCAGTCTGGCGGCACTGCTGGGCATTTGGGTGTTTCAGCGCTTTTTGCGCACGGTGCCCTTTCGCACCATCTTTGCCTGGTCCACGGTGCTCTCTAGCGTGCTGGGCATGAGCATGCTGCTGCTGGTTACCCACGTCAACCGCAGTCTGGGCATTGGCGACGAGTGGTTTAGCCTAGGCGATAGCCTGGTGCTCACCGTCATGGGCGAAATCGCCTTCATGCCCGTGCTGGTGCTCTCAGCCCGCCTTTGCCCCCCCGGCGTTGAGGCCACTCTATTTGCCCTGCTAATGTCGGTGGTAAATTTAGCCGGGTTGCTCTCCCACGAGCTGGGCGCGGTGCTTACTCATATGCTGGGGGTCACCGAAACCAACTTCGACAACCTGTGGGAGCTGGTGCTGATCACCAACCTGACCACGTTGCTGCCCCTGCCGCTGCTGTTTTTGCTGCCGTCGTCGTCGTCGCAGAGCGTGGGCGACAGCCATCCCGGCTCGATTCCCCCTGCCGAAACAGCTGTGGTCTCAACCACTCTCTTTGCGCCCACTGCCGCCGAGCACCCCGTCTCGGTGGGCGACCTCGATTAGCCCTGGGTGAACGGCACCGCAACGCACCGGCAACAGGGTACCGACGGATAGGCGCTGCGGCTTAGGGCAATGCCCCTGGCTTGAGTAATTCCTCTATTCTTTTATCGTCGCAATTCAATGACTACCTACCCGATCATTAACTCCCCTACCATGACCGCCGCCGAGGCCGGTTCAAACACCTTCTCCGTCGAAGACTGGAGCAGCGGCTACCGATCTCAACCCAACGAGCACAGCTATTGGGTTACCGACATCGAGGGCAGCATTCCGACCGAGTTGGAGGGCACTCTGTTCCGCAATGGCCCCGGACTGCTCGATATCCACGGCCACCCGGTTAAGCACCCCTTCGACGGGGACGGTATGATCAGCAGCATCGCCATTCGCGACGGAAAAGCGTTCTTTCGCAACCGCTTTGTGCGCACAGCGGGTTATGTAGCCGAGCAGAACGCTGGTAAACCCCTCTTTCGCGGCGTGTTTGGTACACAAAAGCCCGGCGGCCCTTTGGCCAACGCCTTTGACCTCAACCTCAAAAATCTTGCCAATACCCACATCGTCTACTGGGCCGACAAGCTGCTCGCCCTGTGGGAGGCCGCTGAACCCCACCGCCTAGATCCCTCTACCC
>JBARVK010000178.1:0-4002 GCA_049646225.1 Nodosilinea sp. | reverse complement strand
GTGCCGAAGGGGGTAAACGCTTCGGGCACGGGCTTGCGCTCGACCAGTTTGACGTCACGCAGGCTGCGAGCGGCAGAGACAAAGTTCTCAACGTAGCGGGGAATGTGGAAACCACACAGGTCGCAACACAGCAGGCTATCGACGATCGCCTCGCGCCAGTGCAGAATGTTGAACACGTCGGCAGCGGGGAAGGGGGTGTGGTGGAAGAAGGCGATCTTCACATTGGGCATTTTTTGCCGAATGTAGAAGGGCGTCAGCCACAGGTTATAGTCGTGAATCCAGATCAGGGCGTCATCGGCGGCCTCTTCGCAGGCGGCCTCAGCAAACAGCTTGTTGATGTACTGAAAGTTTTCCCAGTCGGAGCTTTCGTAGGTAAAGTGCTCGGGGAAAGAGTGGAGAATGGGCCAGATCGCTTCTTTGGCGGTGATGTAGTAAAAATCTTTGACCCGCTCAGCGCTGAGGGGAATGCGGCGGATAACGGCGCGATCGCTCCAGCCTTCCATGGTGACTCGGTCATCAAAGCTGTGCTGCTGGTCTTCGGCGACTTGCTTCCAGGCGACCCAGGTGCTGCTGTCAGCGTTGGCAAAAAAGCTTTTTAGGGTCGGCACGATGCCGTTGGGGCTTTTTTTCTCGCGGTAGACGGTTTTGCCGTTTTCGACAACCTCGTCGTAGGGTTCGCGGTGGTAGAGAATAACTAAAGAAGATTTCATTAGGGCTGTTGCTCCTGGCTTTTTTGCTTGTGGCAATGGGCGCGGGACGGCTGCTGGGCAAACTCCACACGTACTGTTACATTACGTAGCAATCCTATGTATACAGAGCTACGCTGGCATCTACCTGGGGGTATATCCCTATGTCTATAGGTAGAGGCCATAACTGGATTCTATGATCTTTGTGAGTATTGCCCAAACCCCTAGCACTGCCTGAGGTCACCCGTGACATCGTTTTGAAATGTCAGTTGCGGGTCATTCAATTCTCTGCAGGCCCCAACCCCCAAAGCTTTAGAGAGTTGATAGCTCCCATGATGAAGGCCAGCAACGCAGCACAATAAGAGTTTTTAGCCCCCGCAGCAGATACCCACAGGTCAAACCGGCTTGGTAGGCTAGATCTACCACTGCTTCTAGCGTTTTGCCCCATGCCAGTTCTCTCTGCTCAACCGTCTGATCAAGTCGCCGCATCAGAGCCGTCGCCCAGCCAAACCGTGGTGCTCAACATCGGCGGGATGAAGTGCGCCGGATGCGTACGGGCCGTCGAAAATCAATTGAGCCAGGTGGACGGCGTGCGATCGGCCACAGTCAACTTGGTAACGGAAGTGGCGGTGGTCGAAGCTGACAGTGGCTCTGTCACCACCGACGATCTGGTGGATCAGGTCGCCCAGGCGGGCTTTACCGCCACCCCCCGCACCACCGGCGGCGACGGTGATGACCTGCGCGACTGGGTCGAAACCAAGCGCGCCGAGCAACAGCAGCAGGGGCGGCGGCTGGGGGTGGCAATCGCCCTGCTCATCCTCTCCACCATTGGCCACCTGAACCACTTCGGCTGGCTGACGATTCCGGTGCTCAGCAATCTGTGGTTCCACGCTCTGCTAGCTACGGTAACGCTGGCGTTTCCGGCCCGAGACATTCTGGTCGATGGCTGGGCCGGACTGCGACGACTGGCCCCCAACATGAATACCCTGGTGGCCCTGGGCAGCGTCAGCGCCTATCTGGCCAGTGTGGTGGCGCTGGTGTTCCCCGGCCTGGGCTGGGAGTGCTTTTTTGACGAGCCGGTAATGCTGCTGGCGTTTATTTTACTGGGCCGCACCCTGGAGCAGCGGGCCCGATACCAGGCGGCGGATGCGCTGCGATCGCTGGTTGAGCTACAGCCCACCGTGGCCCGGCTGATCTCTAACCCTGCGATTCCTGGCCCGGCCCAAACCGGCGTCGAAGTACCCGCCCGCTGCCTGCAGGTGGGGGAGTGGGTGCAGGTGCTGCCCGGCGAAAAAGTGCCCGCCGACGGCACGGTGGTTTCGGGGCAATCCACCGTCGATGAGTCAATGCTGACCGGCGAGTCGATGCCGGTGCTGAAGCAGCCCGGCGACGGAGTGACGGCAGGTACGGTGAACCAGAGCGGCGCGATCGCCCTTCAGGTGACGGGCACCGGCCAAAACACCGTGCTGGCCCAAATGATTCGCCTGGTCGAAACCGCCCAGAGCCGCAAGGCTCCGATTCAGCGGCTGGCCGATGTGATCTCAGGCTACTTCACCTACGGCGTGATCACCCTGTCCACGCTCACATTCTTGTTCTGGTACTTCATTGGCCTGCCGCTGTGGCCAGGGGTGATGCACTCCGCCCTGGGCATGGCCCACATGGGTCACACCATGACCTACACCTCGTCGACCCTGCTAGTGAGCCTCAAGCTGGCGATCGCGGTGATGGTTGTCGCCTGCCCCTGCGCCCTGGGTCTGGCTACTCCCACCGCCATTCTGGTGGGTTCGGGGCTGGGGGCCGAGCGGGGTCTGCTGCTGCGCGGCGGCGACAGCCTCGAAACCATTGCTCACCTCGACACGGTGGTGTTCGACAAAACCGGCACCCTCACCCTGGGTCAGCCCCAGGTGACGGCGATTCACGGGCTGGCGGAGGGCCTGAGCGAAGCAGATATTGTGCAGCTTGCCGCCACCGTCGAAAGCGGCACTCAGCATCCCCTGGCCAAAGCCATTCACCAAGCCGCCGCCGTGCGAGAACTGGATCTGCTCACCGCCACTGAGTTTGACACCCAACCCGGTCTCGGCGTCGCCGCTCACGTAACCTGGCAGGGCACCGTGCAGCCCTGCGCCCTGGGCAACCAGCAGTGGATGACCCAGCGAGAGATGGTGCTGGAAGCTGACGTGCAGGACCGGGCCAAAGCATTGGCGGCAGCGGGGCAGACGGTGGTGTACGTGGCGCTGGGCGATCGCGTGGTGGGCTTGGTTGCGATCGCAGACCAGCTGCGCCCCGATGCCGTCGCCGTGGTGGAGGCTTTGCAAAACCAGGGTCTCCAGGTACGGGTGCTGACGGGCGATAGAAAAGAGGTGGCGGGTGCGATCGCAGCTCAGCTCAACCTCAACCCCAGCCAGGTCACCGCCGAAGTGTCTCCCCAGGGCAAAGTAGACGCGATCCGTCAGCTCCAGGCCGAGGGGCACACCGTAGCGCTGATGGGCGACGGCATTAATGATGCCCCCGCTCTGGCCCAGGCCGATGTGGGCATTAGCCTGCACTCGGGTACCGACATCGCTATGGAAACCGCCGATGTAATTCTGATGCAAAACGACCTTACGGGTCTGCTCGACACCCTCACCCTCAGCCGCGCCACGTTCAACAAAATTCGCCAAAACCTGGCCTGGGCCTTTGCCTACAACCTGGTGGCGATCCCCCTAGCCGCAGGGGTGCTGCTACCCACCGTCGGAGTCAGCCTCAGCCCCGCCGCCGCAGGCGGCATGATGGCGTTTAGCTCAGTGGCAGTGGTTGCTAACTCTTTGTTGTTACGTAGGAAGTCATCAGAGGTATCATCAGCGTTTAGAAAGAGTACTTTTTAAGTGCTTTGAGACCTCGATATTGCTTGTGTGCGACAATGAATGAATATGGGCTCAGGGAAGTGCCTAAAAAAACTGGCCAAGAAATATTTCAAGAAAATGGATTACCAATCGGGATAAAGTTGATCGATTTTTGGCAGTGGTCAAGCTCAGACTTGTTATCCAACACATTAAGGGGACGACTTGCTGAATTTATTGTTGCTTCAGCTTTGGGAGGTACAACTGGCACACGCGTTGAGTGGGACTCAATCGATATCATCTCTCAAACAGGCATCAAGATTGAGGTTAAATCATCAGCATATCTACAGTCGTGGAAGGGCAAAGAATCTCGCATAACCTTTGACATAGGACACAAGCTTGCATGGGACTGGGATAATAACAGCTTTCCAGCAAATCCAACAAGGACAGCAGATGTTTATGTATTTTGTTTATTAGATCATCGAGATCCAATAAGC
>JBARVK010000177.1:0-4672 GCA_049646225.1 Nodosilinea sp. | reverse complement strand
GAGCTGCCCTTTGTACCACAGAGGAACGATCCAGCCATTGGCCATGAGCTGAAGTTGTAAACTCTGCTCTAGGGCCATCGGCATTTGCTCAAGGGCGGTAGCGTTGAGATACTGAGCGTGGTCTGGGCCGGCCAGGCCCGCCCCCCAGCGAAAAAAGCGCGGACATACTTCGGGGGTAGGTTCTTGACCGTAGGTGGCCGCTAGTAGACAATCGTCGGCGTTAGACCATCGCTGGCTCACCGCCACTACATCGGCGGCGATCGCTCCACAGATTTTGACTATGGCTGTTTGCAGCAGGTCAGATAGGGTTGGACAACTCTGCAAGTAGATACTGAACTCAGCTGCACAGTGGCTCAGGGGTTGATCGGCGACGGCAATGCTGCTGCACTGCGCCCCCGCAGACTCAGCCGGAGGTACGAAGGGAAGGCGCTGATAGGCCGTGGTGAGAGATTGTGCCATAGCCTGAAACAGTAGGAGTACTAGGGAATACGGTCTGCAATTTGGTGAAGTGGGGAAAGTCTGAGCAAGCACAGTCTCTTAAAGGAACCAGCTTTGGCCTACCCCTTGGGCCACACCGCTCAGATAGCTCTAGCCTAGGCGTTGCCAATGACTTTACCCATCAGGAAATGCCTGAGTCTAAGGCAGATTATTGCTGAGTTGGGCCTGGGGGGAGGGGCACACCTGGGCCAGAGTACCCAGTAGGGCCGCGCCAGCGGGTGAGTCTAGGGTAGCGACTGCCCCCTCTGCGGGGTCGCTATGGCCTAGGGCCACGAGGGGTAGCGTAGGCAAAATATGGTGCATGCGACGCAGCATGGCTATGCCGTTGACGGTGGGCAGGGTCAGATCTAAGACCACCGCCCCCAGCTCAGCCTGGTGCTGAATAAATAGGGCGATCGCATCGGCCCCGTCCTCTGCCGCCAGCACCCGGTAGCCATAGCTCTCCAGCAGGGCGCGGTGCAGCTCGCGCACGGGGTCATCGGCCATCACCAAAAGCACCTGCGCCTGGCCGCCGTCTAGCCCAGAAGGCAACGCCGCCCGGTCTAAGGTCAGTGCTGAAGGCTCAGCGATCGCCGGTAGATAAACCTCAACGGTGGTGCCCCTGCCGGGCTGGCTGGTAGTTTTGAGCCAGCCGCCGTGGCACTTGACCAGCCCCTGGGCGGTAGAGAGCCCCAGCCCCGAGTGGCCCACCTGGGCGCGGGTGGTGAAGAAGGGTTCGCAACTGCGATCGCAGACTGCCGCCGTCATCCCTGTGCCTGTGTCGGTCACGGTCACCACTACGTAGGCCCCTGGCGCGGCCTGTGCATGTTCAGGTGCTCCGCGCCACCACACATTGCGTGCCTCTAGGTGCAGAGTGCCGCCCTGGTCCATGGCCTCAAGGGCATTGGCGCAGAGATTCATAAACACCTGCTGGAGCTGGGCGGCGTTGGCCACCACCCGCCACAGGCGGAGCTGCCGCAGCTGAGTGGTGATGGTGATCGTCGCTGGGGCCATCTCTTGCAGGTTTTGCACCAGCTCTCCTAGCAGGTAGGCCAGCTGAATCTCTGCCCGCTGACCGCCCATGCCCTGGGCAAAGGAGAGCACCTGATCGACCAGGCTAACGCCCCGGTGGGCGCTGGTCTGAATTCGGTTGAGCCACTGCTGCTGCTGCTTACTATTGAGGGCAGGCTGCCTGAGCATTTCTGCCGCCAGCATAATTGGGGTAAAAATATCGCTGAGGTCGTGGGCCATACCGCTGGCCAGGGTGCCCAGGCTATCTAGGTGGCGATCGTGCGATCGCTGCGCCTGCTGTAACAATTGGGCCTCCGTCTGCCGATGGGCGGTCAGCTCCGCCTGCTGAATGGCTAGGCCCACCTGCATCGCTAGCTGCTGCATCATCTGCACCTCGGCCTCTTGCCAGGGCCGTGGGGCCGAGCAGTGCTGGGCCATCAGCAGGCCCCAGAGACGGCCATGGGTTAGCAGTGGCACCACCAAATTGGCCCGCACCCCCAGACCTCTGAGAAACTCTAAGTAGCAGGGCGGCAGCTCCGCCTGCTCTACATCGCCCAGCACCTGCACTCGCCCCTGGGTGTAGGCGCTGACCCATGTCTTAGCAAAGTACTCGTCGTACACCCGCTGCCCCTGTAGCGGCAGACAGCTAGAGGCGCAGTCTTCAACCACCACCACCCCGCTCCAGTCAGGCTCACAGCGAAACAAAAGGACGCGCTCTACCTGCAATAGCTGGCGCACCTGAGCCACCGTTTTCGGCAACACTACGCCCAAATCTAGGGACTGGTGAATGTGCTGCAGCGAGCTAAAGACCGCCGCCAGGGGGTGGCGACTCGCGCCGTCTTCGGAAACCAACTCGGAACCAGTATCTGCTCCAGCATCGGTGTACTTCAGGCCCCCTCCTAAGCTGGCTGGGGCAGCCTGCTGTAAAGGCAGCGGGCCGCACAGTTCAAAGGCTGATTCGAGGCAGACGGTAAACGGTTCGACATTATTGGCGCAGATGTAGTTCATAGCTGCCTTCCCAAGTGTTTATACCCCTGACATTCATTCCCTAGCGCTGCCAATTAGCCTGAATGGTTAATCGCCCGAGCCGGTGCCATCTCCAGCGCACTCTTAAAACGTGGGTCTAGAACGCCCCTAAAATATCGGACTAGCAGGTTCATCGGTGTCCACAGGGGATGCTGGGCCGCCTCTTGGCGACGGCGAGTTGCAGCGCGCACTTCGGTATCGGCCAGCAGCACCAGGTAAACCCTTGTGATCCTCAGCGGCAGCGATAGGCGAATGTTGACCGGGTGGCGGTGGGTCGCCAGAGCTACCTGCAACGCCTGCACCTGGTCTGGGCTAAAGGTCGCGGCCACCTCTGGAGCCATAGGAGCCAGCACGTAGTCACTGCTAATCGAGACAGAATTGCTGGGTTTCATCGTCAGTTCTCAGTAGAGAAACACGTTAGACCCAGGGGAGCATCTAACCGTTGATCCAACCGTAGCGATAGGACGGCGATCGCTCCATCAGCAAATCCCTGAGTTTGGGATGACTGCCGCCTGAGTTTGGGGCGATCGCGCTGAAATAAGCTGAAATCAACCCCTGCAAATCGCTGGAAGGCTTGATCTGCCGTAGCGTGGGCCATGCCCCCAGCCTTAATGCAGTAGCCTCTGGTGTAGCCTGCTCGCCTACCTGGTTGACTGACAAAACTAATCAGCGACATAGCAGTACGTGCGTATTTTGAACTCGATTCGATAGGTGCGCTGCTCACGCTGTTTGCGAGAGGCCATAGCGGGTTCAGGATCGTGGTTATGAGTGAAGCGAACCTGGTAGATAAGCTGCCAACCGTTCTCCAATGCCGCTTTCACCCAATCCCACCCAATGCGAAAGTAGCTATGGCCACGAAACCAATGGGGGTCAACCCAGCGACGTTTACCCGCAGCGACCACCTCGCCCCCTTGGGCGGTGACATACAGAGTGGCGACTGCCAAGAGGAACCAGAGGAGAGAGAGCGCGCAGACAGAGCGAATCTCAGATTTCTGGAGATTCCAGCCGTTGGACTGGTCATCGAGAAACGCTTCCTCGATATCAAAGCGCAAACCATATTCCTCAAAGGTGTGTAGGCCAGTGGGTTCATCACTGACGATGGCCCAAAACTCACCATTGACGTTGTTGAGGCCAAAAGCTACATGCACCGGGCCATACCACTCGCCTTTGTGGAGCTTAACGTTGTGCCAACAGAATGCCTCCCCCCGCTGCAGATGACTGCCCTTTAACTGACACCACCCGTGACCCGCCCGCCAAATCCAGGTATTTCGCTTGATCCGAATCCGGTAGTGCCAGCCCAACTGAGTCGTGATAGCGGTCATGGCCTCGGTGTGAATGAAGCCCCGGTTGGCGAGCACGACCACCTTCACCCCCGGGGCAAGCGATTGGCGGCTTGATGAAGCATCTCCCGGTACTCGCTGAAGGCGACCGAGGCACTGCGGTGCTTGAGCACCCGCCAAACGACGGGCAACGCCCGACCTCTTTGCCTTTAACTGTTTTGGTGGCAGCTTTGACTCTATCTTCAATACTCATACTGGTATCCTTTTGTGAGATGGGTCAAATCAACTTAATTGCTAAAGTCAATCGGTCTATGGGGCTATTGTTATATACAGAAGTTTTATTTCACGGGTGAATTAGTTGAGGTAATGGACTGATTCAAAATGCTGTGGTCAGGGAGAATACGGGCGGCGGCAATCACCCCATTCCCCTCCACGCCCTACTCCCCTTGCCACTCGCGGTCCTCTAGCTCCTGCTGGGGCAGCAGCAGCGTCGCCTCAATCTCCTGGCGAATAGTTGCGGTCACTTCGCAGTTGCTGTTCAAGCAGTCCACCAGCAGCTGGTTGGCGTCGTAGTAGCGCTTGAGCATCTGCTCTTGCTCGGGGCTAAATTGCCAGGGGTGGTGAATATTGCGGTATTCGGTGATCGACTGCTTAAGCTGATCGACCCAGGTCGGGTAGTGATCTTGCCACCAGGCCTGCAGCCTTTCCTGGCTTCGGTTTGAGGCGGGCAGCTGATCTCTCAGCTGCTGGATTGATTTGTAAAACCCAGCGTCAAGCACCATCACTAGAATGTTGTTAAGCGCCTCGCTACAGGCGTGCACGTAGGCAAAATCTTGGCTGTGGTCGCGGGCAAATTCTACCAGCAGGCTCTCTAAGGC
>JBARVK010000176.1:0-4464 GCA_049646225.1 Nodosilinea sp. | reverse complement strand
GGTTTAGGCTGAGGGGGGCTTAGGGCAACATCCTAGAAGAGGCTAAACCCCATCGCCGATGCCCTTGATTCAATTGCAAAAAAAGCCCTCATCGGAGATATACCATCTGCATTCCGTGGAACACTAGTGCTACACAGGGAATGCATTTCACCATCATCTATGAGTCTTTGTATCAACCCAGGTTGCCGTCAGCCTAACCATCCCGATAACGGAGGCAGCCTCACCTGCATAGTTTGTGGGTCGAACCTGGTTCTGCAAGGACGCTACCGGGTAATGCGCTTAATGAGTAGCGACAGTGGTTTCGGGCGTGTCTACGAAGCCTACGAGCGCAACGTGCCCAAAGTGCTGAAGGTGCTAAAGCAGGGCTACAACAGCAATGACAAGGTAGTAGAGCTATTTCGCCGCGAAGCTCAGGTGCTGAGCCGACTCAACCACCCTGGGGTGCCTCGGGTGGAGCCCGATGGCTACTTTCTCTACCATCCGACCGACAGTGCGGAGCCGCTGCACTGTCTGATTATGGAGAAAATAGAAGGCCCTAATCTCAAGCAGTGGATGGTGCAGCAGGGCAACCACCCCATCAGCGAAAAGCAGGCCATGCTCTGGCTCACTCAGCTGACCGACGTGCTGGATCTGGTCCACCAGCACAACTACTTTCACCGCGATATCAAGCCCGAAAACATCATGCTGCGGCCCTCTGGGCAGCTGGTGCTGGTAGATTTTGGGGCGGCCCGCGAGATGACCCAGACCTATATGGCCAACCTGGGCGATAGCGGCATTACAACGGTGAGTTCGGCGGGCTATACGCCACCAGAGCAAGAGCAAGGCCAGGCGGTGCCCCAGTCTGACTTCTATGCCCTGGGCCGCACGCTAATTTACTTGATGACCGCCAAACTGCCCAACGACACAGCTATTTATAACTCGCGGACGAATGCGTTTATGTGGCGGCCCCTGGCCCCCCAAATTTCGGCTCCTCTAGCGGATTTGGTAGATAGCTTGATTGCTCCGGCGGCGGCCCAGCGACCCCAGAGTACAGCCATGATTTTGGATCAGCTGGCCCAGGTGCGATCGCGGCAAATCTCAAACCTGCCCCGCTCTGCTAAGGGCGCGGCCCCCACCGCCTGGCCCAAGACCGCCCTCAACCCCCACTCGGCCCAGACCGTAGCCGACGTGATGGCCCCCTCGCGTAGTTTTTTGCCGCCCTGGTTTGATCAGCGCCCCTGGCTGCTGGCAGGACTAACCGGGCTGGCCCTGGCGATGCCCCTGGGCTGGTATGCCCTCTCGCAAAAGGCCAGAGAGCCAACGCCGCAGTTTGAGGCGGTCGAAAATTTGCCGCAGCAGTCGGTGCGATCGCTGGGCACGCTGGCGGGGCACAAAGCCGACGTGCTCGACCTGCTACTGCTGAAGGACGGCCAAACCCTGGTCACCGCCAGCGCTGATCAGACCGTGCGCTTTTGGGATCTAGCCGAGATGCGAGCCCTCAGAACGCTCAGCGACCATAGCAACACAGTCAAAACGCTGGCCATGACCACCGATCAGGAGACCTTGATTACAGCCGGAGACGATCGCACCATTCGGTTCTGGGATATGGCCACCGGCAAACTCGAGATCACGCTGCCGAACGCCCACGCGGTACCGATCAACGCTTTAGAGGTGAGCAATAACGGCAAAACTCTGGTCAGCGCCGATAGCGACGGCACTATTTACCTGTGGAATTTAGTCGGCTCCGACGGCCAGATTGATCCCAAGCACCTGATTAACACCGGCCCCAGCCAGACCCTGCAAGCCGACGGCACGGTCAATGACCTGCGGTTTACTCGCGACGACAGCTACCTAGTCAGCGGCGGTAAAAGTCTGCACGTGTGGGCCATGAATACCCTGGATCAGCGCATTACCCTCGCGGGGCACGAACCGCTGACGTTTATTAACCGGCTGGCCATTAGCGATGACGGTCGCACCTTGATCACGGCCTCTAGCGACAAAACGGTGCGCCTTTGGAACCTGGCCAACCAGACCCACCGGGCTACGCTCACGGGCCACCAGAGCTACGTCAACGACCTCAGGGTCGCAGGGCCACGGCTGTGGAGCGCCGACGCCGACCAGCGGATTTTGGTATGGGATCTCAATCAGGAAGCCTATGTCGAAACAATCACTGGATTTAACACCGATATCTGGCGGTTTGCGGTTCAGCCGAATGGGCATATCGTGACCATTGGCGGCACCAAGCATGCCCTAAGCCTGTGGACGCTAGAGACTGAGGCAACGCCCTAGGGAGTGTCATCAATTCTGGCTACAACCCTGATCTCATCAACATCGCCACGCCCGACCCCAACAACAGGTTAGGGGCTGTAACCGTTGACTCATGGGCTATCAGCAGTTAATGGATGGCAGCCCCTAGATCAGCAGGCCATGAGAGCAGCAATTAAGCCGCCGTGGCAAGCACTTTGCGATGGTGAATGTCAAAGCGATCGCTGTGGGCCAGTAGGTGCAGCCGCAGCCCATGAATACTGAGCGGATCGGCGGCCGAGATATCGGGCTCATTGGTGTGGGTCATGTCGCCGGGATCGACAACAGCAATTACCCCTTTGCCAATCACCTTAAAGCTGCCGTCGCCTTCAAATAGAGCACAGGTGTCTTCGTCAATGCCCAGGCCCAGGCGGTTGGGCTGCATCGCCATTGCACTCATCAGCCGAGCCATGCGGTTGCGGTTGTGGAAGTGCTGATCGACAATCACCTCGGGTACAAACCCTAGGCCAATGGCCATATCCACCAGCGATCGGTTGGGCGACTCGCCGCTGCCGCCCCCGGCGATCATGTGGTGCCCCATCACAGCGGCCCCGGCACTGGTGCCAGCCAGGGTAATTTCGCCCAGCTGAGCCCGCTGCCGCACAGTATCAATCAGGGGGGTGTCGGCCAGCAGCCCGCACAGCCGCACCTGGTCGCCCCCGGTAATGAATACGCCGGTGCAGGGTTCGACGACGGTTTTCCAGCTGGGGTCTTCGCCCTGGGCGCGATCGCGGATGTCCATGACCACCGTTTCGGCGGCCCCCATGTCGGCAAAAATCTGCTGATAGCGGGCGGAAATAGCCACTGGATCCCGCGAAGCACAGGGAATGATGCCGATGGTCGCGGCTGTCCCCCCCGACCGCTCAAAAAACGTGTGCAGAATTTCTTTACCGTGGACTTTATCTTCTGCACCGCCGATGGCCAGAATAGCGTGTTGCTTGACGGAAGACATGGGCCGCTCAACAAAGGGACGAGAATTGCTACCTAGACTCGATTACTGCAATGATAGAGAGCGTTATATACCAAGTCCAGATCAGGATCTGTAGTTTTTCTACAGGCAGGCCCCAATATCGGGACTTGGATAACCTTTACTCAACCCATCAGGTCTTCAGACCTCAGCAGTCTAGGCTATGACAATTGGCATCCCTGGGGCTTCCCATCTGAGAATAGACGTCGTTAGCCTGTTTCCAGACTTTTTTACATCTCCCCTAGAGTCAGGACTGATTGGTAAAGCCCTGATGCGCCAAATTGCAGAAATTCATCTTACCAATCCCAGGGACTTTACAACGGATAAGCACCGTCGAGTCGACGACGAACCCTACGGCGGCGGTGTTGGCATGCTGATGAAGCCCGACCCGATCTTCGCAGCGGTGGAGTCGCTGCCGGTGCTGCCCCAGCGCGAGGTGATTTTGCTCACCCCCCAGGGGGAAGCCATGACCCAAGACCTGTTTCGCCAGCTGGTCAGCCTTGACCAGCTGGTGCTCATTTGTGGTCACTACGAGGGGGTAGACGAACGGGTCAGCCACCTGTTGACCCGCGAAGTTTCCCTGGGCGACTTCGTGCTGACCTGCGGCGAAATTCCGGCCCTGGCGCTGATCAACGGCGTGGTGCGGCTGCTGCCCGGCACCGTGGGCAAAACCGACTCGCTGCGCTACGAGAGCTTTGAAACGCCGCTGCTCGATTACCCCCAGTACACTCGCCCGGCCAGCTTTCGCGGTTGGGAGGTGCCCGAGGTGCTGCGATCCGGTAACCACGCGGCGATCGCCCAGTGGCGACAGCAGCAGCAGGTTGAGCGCACCCGGCAGCGACGGCCTGATTTGTACGAGCGGTGGTTGGAGGAAGGGGGTGGAGAGGGTGATGGGGTGATGGGGTGATGGAGGATAAACTTGTAAGGTATCTTGGGTAAGCTTTCCGCTCCTCCCCTACCCCGTTACTCCCCTACTCCATCACTCTGTCGGCAGATCAATTGAACAAGCAGGAGAACCATGGGCGGAATCAGAATTGGCAATGGATACGACATTCACCGCCTGGTGGAGGGACGATCGCTGATTTTGGGCGGCGTCACGATTCCCCACCATCTGGGACTCGATGGCCACAGCGACGCCGATGTGCTCACCCACGCGATTATGGATGCACTGCTGGGGGCATTGAGTTTAGGTGATATTGGCCTTTATTTTCCTC
>JBARVK010000175.1:0-3558 GCA_049646225.1 Nodosilinea sp. | reverse complement strand
ATATTGAGCTGAAGCATGGCATTTTGCTTGTCCCAATCGGATTCGGCAAAGGAGGTTAGATCCCCAAACCCGGCGTTATTGACCAGAGCATAGGGAGCGATCCCTTTGAACTGGGTCCATTCGAAGAACTGCTGGCGGGTGCTAGGGTCGGTAAGATCACCCCGGTAGGTCCACACCAGCACGCCGTGGGCCGCCTCTAGCTCGGCTTTTAGCTCCAGCAGGCGCTCTTCGCGGCGGGCGATCAGGACTAGATCGTGGTGGTGGGTCGCACAGACCTTGGCCAGCTCGTAGCCAATACCGCTGGACGCGCCAGTAATTACAATTGGCTTTGCCATCGTTTGCCCCTACAGTGAATTCGGCTTGATTCTAACGAATTGGGTGATCGGGAGGGTGTGTCTATAGACTGAGCTTGTTTGAGCTGAGAACGGCTTAGGAGCTGCGATCGCTGTCTTTAGATGGCGTTAGTCAGCTTGTCAATGAAGTTCAGCACAATTCCCTCGGCTAGCCATGCTTATTTCTGGTGTGCGGAGGGAAAAAAGAAGGGCGTAAAAAACTGGCGCTGCGGCTTGCTCAATGACCTGCTGTTGTCAGCAAACCTGATCCTGTGCCGTTAAGGTTATTCGTCGGTGCACCATGTTTTTCGTGCATCTGCACTCTATGCGGTAGATAGCTTTTCTCTAACCTAACCCCTCAAAATTGTTCAGAGTTTGTCCTATCAGGTCAGCCGCTAAACTTTAGACAGTCATGTTGCAGAAGCGTTACAACCGCAGTGTATCAAACCGCTTTGCCTGATAATCTAGCTAATTTCTTTCAAATGTTGTAATAGCATCAACTGAACAATGATTAATAAAAAAACCAGATTCTGCCGCGCATTTACATTAAGTATTTTGGGCTTACCGCTGCTGCTAGTACGGCCTAGCACCGCCCAACAGCCCGCTACAGGAACTATTCAAAGCTTAACGGCGGGCGATCGCGCCTGCTATGTCGAAGTGATAAACAACCAGAGGCAACGGTTTACAGAGTTTGCTGACTTTGAAATCTGTGAGCAAAATCTGGTCGGCCAACGGGTGCAGCTTACCTACGAACCGGGCAACATTCAGGCTGTTTCATGTCAGGGTAACCCCGACTGTGCCGAAACAGAAACCGTAATGCTCATTACCCAAGTCCAGGTTATTTCAGCACCTACAGAGGCCCCTCAGCCGGCCTCCAGCCGAGTACAAAACTTGCCAGACGGCAACTACCGCTACTGGAGCGGTGCCTCCAACGGCGTTGTCTCTAACGATGCGCTACTAGCCAACGGCGGTGTCACCTTTACCTTCACCAAGCAGGGCAACGCCATCACGGGAGTTCTTGGCTACGTGGATGGGGAAGCGATTTGCGTGCAGGGGCAGGTTAATGGCAACACGGTTTCAGGCGCGGCGGTGCAAACCCTCCAGGGGGCCCGAGTCATCAGCGCTGGTGATACGTTTCAATCCTTTGGCCCCGGCGGCTATTTGCAAGTGAGGCGAGGTCGCCAAGTCAGTCCTAGAGTAGTGCGCTATGGCAGCGCCCTGCTCAACCTCAACGGCCTTAACCGCATAAATGCGGGCAGTCGAGTACCGCCTCGGGGCTGTTAGAGGCGTCGGTTGATTCGTCCGGTCGATGGTGATGGTCGGACGGATTGGCAGGCTTGATAACACGTTCTGGAGGCAGAGAGCAGAGAGGTTTGGGTTGTGGTTACCGACTCGATCCGCGAGGTCTGGCGCAGCGGCTAAAGGGGAAGTGCCGCCGCCCGCCGCGATCGCAGCTCCAAATACACCAGCAGCGCGTTGACATCGGCGGGGTTAACGCCGCCAATGCGCGAGGCCTGGCCAATGGTCAGCGGTTTCACCTGAGTCAGTTTTTCGCGCGCCTCTTTAGACAGCGTTTCGATCGCCATATAGTCAAGGGTTTCGGGCAGCTTGCGGCCAGTATTTTTAGCTACCTGGTCGATCTGGTTTTGCTGCCTCTGAATGTAGCCCGAATATTTGATATCGATCTCGGCCCCTTCTTTCTCTTCCCGGATTAGGTCGGCCTTGCCGAGGCCGTAGTGCTCTAGGGTGGCGTAGTGGATCCCTGGGCGGCGCAGCAGATCGGCCAGGGTAATCGAGCCTTTGATCCGCTGGTCGGTGTCAGCAGCAATACGCTGGCCCAGGTCGTCATGCTCTTTAACGCGAGTGTCACGCAGGCGATCTTTTTCGGCGGCGATGTTATTGTACTTATCGGTGAAGATTGTCCAGCGGCGATCGTCAATCAGCCCAATCTCGCGGCCTAGCGGGGTCAGGCGCTGATCGGCGTTGTCCGATCGCAGCAGCAGCCGGTACTCCGATCGCGAGGTCAGCATCCGGTAGGGCTCCCGCAGATCCTTCGTACACAGGTCGTCTAGCAGGGTACCAATATAGCTCTGCTCGCGGGGCAGCACCAGCATCTCCTGGCCGCGCACCAGCCGAGCCGCATTGACCCCGGCGACAAAGCCCTGGGCTGCCGCTTCTTCGTAGCCGGTGGTGCCGTTGACCTGACCCGCGCAAAACAGCCCCTCTACCCGCTTGGTCATCATGGTGGGGTAGCACTGGGTAGCGGGCAAGTAGTCGTACTCCACCGCGTAGGCGGGCCGCAGCATGGTGCAGTGCTCTAGCCCCGGCAGGGTGCGCAGCATGGCCAGCTGCAATTTCTCAGGCAGCCCGGTTGAAAAGCCCTGAACGTAAATTTCAGGAATGTCGCGCCCCTCTGGCTCCAGAAAAATCTGGTGGCTGTCTTTGTCGGCAAAGCGGACAATTTTGTCTTCAATGCTGGGGCAATAGCGGGGGCCTTTGGAGTCGACCCAGCCGCCGTAGATCGGCGACAGGTGCAGGTTGTCGCGGATGAGCTGGTGGGTGGCGGCAGTGGTGCGGGTGAGGTGGCAGGGCATTTGCTCGCGCTCGACCCAGGTCTCGGGGTCAAAGCTAAACCAGCGCAGGTCTGCGTCGCCGGGCTGGGGTTCCAGCACATCAAAGTTGATCGAGCGGCGATCGACCCGAGCCGGGGTGCCCGTTTTGAGCCGCCCGGTTTCAAAACCCAGCTGGTTGAGGGTGTCGGTCAGACCCGTGGCAGCAAACTCTCCAGCTCGCCCCGCTGCCATCGATTTATCGCCAATCCAGATGGTGCCGCCCAGAAAGGTGCCGGTGGTCAAAATCACCGCTTTGCAACTGAAGGCCGTGCCGAAATAGGTGGTAACCCCCACCACCTCATCGTTGGCACCGAGCACCAGGTCGGTCACCATACCTTCGCGAATGGTCAGGTTCTCCTGGTTTTCAACGATGGTTTTCATCACGGCGGCGTATTCGCGCTTGTCGGTTTGCGCCCGCAGCGCCCACACGGCGGGGCCGCGCGAGTTGTTCAGCACCCGCTTTTGCAGGTAGGTGCGATCGGCCATTTTGCCAATTTCACCGCCCAAAGCATCGACTTCGTGGGTGAGCTGAGACTTAGCCGGGCCGCCCACGGCGGGGTTGCAGGGCTGCCAGGCAATTTTGTCGAGGTTGAGGGTAATCATCAGCGTACGGC
>JBARVK010000174.1:0-3091 GCA_049646225.1 Nodosilinea sp. | reverse complement strand
CACCCAGGTTTCGCCAGGGGGCAGTACGTATTGGGTAATAGGGTCGTAGGTGAGGGCGGCATCGACACTCAAATAGCCGTTTTTGATGCCGTGGAAGTCGCTGATTTTGTAGTAATTGGGGTAGACCACCTGGGGATTGGTGAACTGGGCCACCCCAGCCTCCCAGTCGATCGCATCGCGCAGGCGCAGCAGGGCATCGCGATCGACCAGATGCGAAAAAAGCGGAGCCAAAAACTGCTCAAACAGGGTCTTAGACTGAGATGCCATAGGTACCTACCAATGCCGAGCAAACTCACCTCAGCCTAGCAACTCCGTTTCTCTCTGGCCAGAAAAAAGTAGGATAAGCCAGGTGTATTCGTACCGCACCCTTAGCATTGCATTAACGGAGGAGCATGGCCGCTGAGCAATCCTTTGCGCTACCGGGCTACCGATTGAGGCTAGGTTCCACCCTCGATCGCGCCACCGTAGTGAAGTTCATGGAGCGCACCTACACTGAGCTCAACCCCCACCAGTCCATCGGTCACCTGGCGGCTACGGTCGATCGCTATCTGGGCCGTGAAACGCCCCTCTGGTGGGTCACCCCCGATGACGATACTGCTGCCATTGCCGGGCTCTGGCTGGGGCAGGCCACCGATCAGCGCAGCGGCGTTTTACATCCCTACGTGCTGCTGCTGTACGTGCTCCCCGAGCATCGACGGCGCGGCATTGCCACCGCTCTACTGACGGTGGCCGAAGCCTGGGCACAGCAGCAGGGGCACCACCAGATCAGCCTTCAGGTGTTTAACCACAACCAAGCCGCCCAGGCGCTCTACAAGCACCTGGGCTATCAGCCCGAAGCGGTGCTGATGAAGAAAGACCTGAGTCAGAGTAACAACGGGTAGCCTAGGCGATCAGCGGCGATCGTATCAGTGAGCAAATTACCTCAGCGCTGATACCACCCCGCCAGCGCCAGCGCCAGGGCATCGGCGGCATCGTCGGGGCGGGGAATGCGATCGAGGCCCAGTTCCCGCGCCACGGCCTCCTGCACCTCGGCCTTTTCGGCGTTGCCGTAGCCAGTCAAGGCCTGCTTCACCTGGGCGGGGGTAAATTCACCGTAGGCCAGGCTGTGTTGCGCCAGCACCAGCAGAATCACCCCTCGGGCCTGGGCCACCAAAATGGTATTAGCCATGCGGTAGAAAAAGAATTTCTCGATCACCACCTGGTCGGGCTGGAACTGGTCGATCAGGCTGTGCAGGTCGGTGTAAATAGTGGAGAGGCGATCGCCCACAGGCGTTTTAGCCGGGGTTTCGATCACGCCAAAATCGACTACAGCCACCCCCTCCTGGGCACCTATCGCCGGAGCCGCATCCGGCGATAGCCCCTCAATGACCCCGAACCCCAGAATCGCCAGTCCCGGATCAATGCCCAGAATGCGGTGCCCCATAGACGGTGCTAGCGTGCCCCTACGGGCTGACGACCGTTCATTGCTGCCTCATCGGGGTCGGCCAAGCCAAACACTTTACAGAACACTTTCTCGACCTTGTAACCCGAGTCGATAGTTTCCAGAGGGTCTTTGCGCAGCCGGTGGCGCAGGCAGAGCACAATTACCCGCTGAATGTCGTTTAGGGTGACTTCGGTACGGCCCTCGTAGGCGGCGATCGCCTTAGCGGCCCGGTTGGTGACAATGTCACCCCGCAGCCCGTCTACATCTAGCTCCGAGCACACCTCAGAAATACGAACGCGATCGTCGTAGTCAAGGGTGACCGAGGCCAGCCGCTTTTGGGCCTCCGCCAGCTTGGCCTGGAGCGCTTCCTGCTCGTCCTGGTGCTTGGTTAAGTAGGCGGCGGGGTCTTGGTCGAACTCAGAGCGCTGCTCTACGATTTGCACCCGCAGCTCAGGGTCGCGCACGGTGCGAATTTCGGCGTGCATGCCAAAGCGATCGAGCAGCTGGGGCCGCAGTTCACCTTCTTCAGGGTTACCAGAACCCACCAGCACAAACTGGGCCGGGTGGCGAATGGAAATGCCTTCCCGCTCTACGGTGTTCCAGCCCGAAGCGGCAGAGTCGAGCAGCACATCCACCAAGTGGTCGTCGAGCAGGTTGACCTCGTCAACGTAGAGAATGCCCCGGTTAGCCTTAGCCAATAGGCCCGGTTCAAAGGCTTTAACACCCTCAGACAAGGCTTTTTCGATGTCGATGGTGCCGCAGACCCGGTCTTCGGTAGCTCCCAGGGGCAGGTCTACCATAGGCACTTTCTTCAGCGCTACGGGCAGGTCATTGGTGCCTCGCTCGGCGCGAACGTCTTGATCCTGGGGCGAACGGCTGAAGGGGTCATCGGCGACGACCTCAATTTCGGGCAGCAGGTCGGCCAGGGCGCGAATGGTGGTGGATTTACCAGTGCCGCGATCGCCCATGATCATCACCCCGCCAATTTTGGGATCGATGACGTTCAGCAGCAGGGCCAGCTTCATGTCGTCTTGGCCAATCACGGCGGTGAAGGGAAATACCGCGCGGCGGGCAGGGGTAAAGGCGGCAGGCGAGGTCGCAACAGTAGAATTCACAGGCGTTTCAAAAGATGACAGCAAAATTTAAGACTATCTTCCATTGTGCCACAGTACCTGCGCCCCTTTGCCCAAGCACAACGCAAAAGAGTGATTCTTGCTAGCTACTAGCTAAGGTATGACCACGAGGGGTGGTGCAGATGCTACCCGTCGGCTCTGTAAAGGAGGCTGAAGCTAAAGAGAACTTGAGCAATCGTTAACCAAAGTCGAAGGGTAGTTATACTCAATTTTTTCCTGATCATCCCCTACAAGGGTATTTGGCAGACAACTTTTCCCTTAACCATCTATGTAAGGGTATCAAGCAGAAAATTTCTTCCTAGTGACGAATTCGGCGGTTTATTCCCAAGGCGTATTGCATTACGAAGAATTTTTGTAGAAAGCAAAGACTGACACGAGCGTAATCTAATGTATCAGACCGTCGTAATATATTATGTCGTCCAATTCTAAGTTGTAGATAATTCGGATGAATTATGAAAGACAAACCCGAATCACTCGAAGATTTGTACGACTCGTACAAGCGAGTTTACCCTTGGTATCGAGGTCCGTATAGGAT
>JBARVK010000173.1:0-12466 GCA_049646225.1 Nodosilinea sp. | reverse complement strand
GGTCTAGGATGACTCAACTGCTACAAATCAGGGTCAGGCAGGTCGAGTTCGCCCTCATTGGCCGGGGCACCGGAGGGGGTCTCGATATCGAGCAGCCCCGGCAGCAAATCCTCATCTGGGATATCTTCCCCCAGGTCGCGCAAAATTGGGGCGGCTGGCTCGGGTTCCTCCAAGAAGATTGCCGATAGCACCGCCTGTAGGGTTGGGGCCATAGCGATGCGGTTGCGGTAGACCATGATCACACGGGTCAGGGTGGGCAGCTGGTTTTGTTCGGCGACTAGATACAGTGGCTCGACGTAAAGCAGCGATTGCTCAATCGGAATCACCAGCAGGTTGCCCTGCTGTGCTCGCGATCCCTGGGTATCCCACAGCGAAATGCGCTGGGAAATTTCAGGATCCTGGTTGATGCGGGCCTCAATTTGTTCGGGGCCAAACACCAGCTCCTGCTTAGGAAAGCGGTACAGCAGCCGCAGCCCATAGCGATCGCCGTCTGATCTGGCGGCCAGCCAGGCAATCAGGTTATTGCGCTGGGCGGGGGTAAACAGCCGCAGCAGCACAAACTCCTCGGTTTCTTCCTGGGGCAGCTTCATAATCAGGTAGTAGGGTTCGACCCGCTGGGTTTCGCTGCCGTAGATTTCGCTGGGGGCGCGCCACTGGTCTTCCCGGTTGTAAAACACCTGGGGGTCGGTCATGTGGTAGGTCATCAGCGAGTCGGCCTGCACCGAAAACAATTCCTGGGGGTAGCGAATATGGGCGCGCAGGCTGTCGGGCATAGCCTCTAGCGACTCAAACATGTTGGGCAGCAGCCGCGCCCAGGTCTGAATAATAGGGTCGCTGGGTTCGGCGACAAAAAAGCTCACCGATCCGTTAAAGGCATCAATGACTACCTTGACTGAGTTGCGAATGTAGTTAAAGTCGTTGTCGCCGGGGTCGGAGTAGGGATAGCGACCGCTGACGGTGTAGGCGTCGATCACCCAGTAGAGGTAGTTCTCGCCGGTCTGCGGATTAAAGTTTCCGGCAATGAAGTTGGGGTCGCGATCGCGAAACGTATTGAAATCGATGCTGCCGGGGGCGCGGCTGCCGTGGGCTAAACCCGTGCCCCACTGACTAGAGGCGTTACCAATGTCGGCGGTGACTAGATAGGGGTCGGTGTCGAAGCGCAGAAAGGGCGCGATCGCCCGCACGCGATCGGCAATGTTGCGGCGATACAGCAGCCGCGTATCGTCGGTAAAGTCTTCGGTAAACAACATGCGCCAGTCGAGCAGGTGACGGGCAAACAGCAATCGCCGCCAGGGATTCTCTAAATTGATGCCGCCCCGGCCCAGGTAGGTGGTATAGATATTCTCGTTGCCGCTGGGGTAGTCGAGCTCCAGCACCTGGGTATTGGTCATGATGTAGGTGTCGGTCAGCTCGCCAAAGTACAGGCGCGGCTCGCCAATCGGAATGCTCTGGCGCACCTCCTCACTACTGGGAATATTGTCGATACCGCGCACAAAGTAGGTAGGCAACCCGTCGGGGCCAGCGGTATTGACCGGGCTCATGGTGAAGCCAAAGCCGTGGGTGTAAACCAAATGCTCATTGACCCAGGTTTTGGCGATCTCGGGCACCCGCTCATAGTTGAGCTCCCGAGCTGAGATCATGACCTGGCGACGCTCCGACCGCCGTTCCTGGTTCAAAATGCTGTAGCGGTCAAAGTCGGCGTCTTTAAACTCGTAGTACAGCCGAATTTGTTGAAGCTGACGGTTGCTATCGAGCAGCGGCCGCGAGTCCCATAGGCGAATGTTTTCCAGAGTGAGGTCGTTTTCTGTTAAGTCTGTCGCCGTCAAATTACCGCTGGGGTCAAAGGGTTCTGAGTCAATCGCCTCCAGGTCAAAGGCGGCCCGGGTCAGGGCTATGGAGTTGGCGATATAGGGCCGCTCTCGCTGTAGCTCGTTGGGTTGCACCACCAGCCGCTGCACCACCATGGGGGCCAGCACCAATCCCAGCACCGTCAGCACCAGGTAGCCGCAGACGCCCTTGACCAGCAGGCTAGTGCGCCCAAACCCTGCCCACCAGCCCAAGGGGGCTGCCGACACCAGCGGTGGGGCGCTGGGCCGCGCCGCTAGTTTCATGGGGTTGATGTAGCCCGGTGCCCCCAGTCGCCCCCGCAGCAAAAAGACCAGCCCCAAAATTAGCGTGACGATGGCTAGCATCCAGCTGACCGGCAGCAGCACGTGAATGTGGGTGTAGCCCGCTCCGTACACGACCCCTTCGCGGGAGTAGAGCACCTCGTAGCGGCCTAGCCAGTGGCTAAAGCTGGTGGCTAAGAACAGCAGCCCCGCTAGGGTATAGAGATGCTGCTGCTGCGGTGGCGAAAAGCCGTAAAATCGCCCCTGGCTGAGGGTATTGCCGGTTAACAGGTAGACCAGATAGACGCTGACCAGGGTAAAAAACAGGCTGCCAATGATCCAGAACTCCAACAGGTGCAGCACTGGCAACCGAAAAATATAGAAGGCAATATCGCGATTAAAAATAGGCTCTACCTGGTCGTAGGGCACCGGGTTGATGGCCAGTAGCACCGAGGGCCACTGCTTGGCCAAAATTAGCCCGTAGCCCAGACTCATCAATACCGCCGCCAGTCGCCCCAGCTGCCGGGGGTAAATTAAAAACGCCACGGTACTAATGCCCAGGGCCATCATTAGCCAGGGCTGAGTGATGAGAATTTGGCCAATCACGTCAAACAACTGCAGCTTGGGCCACAGCGGTAGGGGCGTAGTGGAGTCGTAGAGGGTCGCAGTCTGCTGCCATGAGTCTCTGGTCAGTTGACCCTGGTAAATGAGCTGCACCCCGACCAAAAAACTCAGGGTCGCCCCTAGCACAAGCAGGCCACCCAGCCCCAGACTGCGAACCCGAGCGATGCGATCGCTGGGGGCATCTATAGGCTTAGCCCGATCAGCCAGGGCAAGATTGCCCCAGGTGAAAATTAGGGTAAAAAAGATGGGAACCAGACCCAGCACCAGCTGCGACCTGAGGCGCACCCAAAATAACTCCAGGTAGTTGACCTCAGCAAACCACAAGCGCTCGGCCTGAATGTTGATAAGGGCATCTAAACAGAGCAGGGTAAATAGTCCTAGCCCCAGACTCAACCAGCCCCGCCGGGTCAGACCCCACGGAGAGAAACCCTTTGCGATCGCCTTACCTACCATTGGCCCTACGGCTAGACAGCTTCCCCAGCAATGCCTAGATTGTAGCGCCGCAGCGCCGAGCCACCAGGGTAATTCGGGCTTACGGAGCGATCGCGCCATCAACTTGCCTATGCTTCAGCTATTTTTTGAACAGAGACATCGAATCGGAGCTTGAAATGCGCGACAACGCTAACGCAAAGACCCATTCATCGCGATTGGCCAGAGGCATACTGGAGAGCCGTTGCCATGCATGAGCCGATGCAAAATCCCTACCCGGCCAATGTTCAAGTCGAGCTAGCCCGCGAGCGCAACCGCATCGCCGCCGATCGCACCCTGCTATCGTTCGTCCGCAGTAGTGCGTCGTTAATTGCGATTGGCACCGGAGTCAGCCAGGTGCTGCAACGGCTGACGCCTAGCGCTCGTTATCTAAACATTTGGATCTACGGCCTCAGCCTCAGCTTTGTCGGCTTAGGCGTCATCAACCTGATTTTTGCCGCGATCGACTACCAGGGCGAGCTGGCTCGACTACGGCAGCCTGACTACTGTTTTACGCCGCGCTGGTCTTTGGGAGGGGTTACCGGCTCAGCCGTGCTGATGGCTGGGTTAGTTATTTTCTTGTGGCTCTATCTACCAGCCTAAGGAGAGGTTAGAAAAATCTGTCATGGTGCAATCTAGAGCAGTTTCACAACCTGTTTCACGCTATCGATACAGGATGGTGGCAGAGCGCTATTTAATTGAGAAAGAGCGTGGCCACCAGCCCCAGAGAGGCCGTCAGCAAGATGGCGGCGACCACGATGCGGTTCAGAGTATTGATCGACAACAGCACATAGGCCTCTTGCTCCAGAGCCGCGATCGCAAGTCGGTGCTGCATCAGGGCCAGCCCCAGCAACCCCAGCCCCAGGATGATAAAAAGTATGCTGGTGAGGTGGGTCGCGGCTTCACTAAACAGAGGATTGCCTGCTGGAAACCGCAGCCGCAGCCGACGCGAGATCTGCTCCAGGGCAAACCCAAACCCAATCAAATTGATACAGTGGCCAATCCAGGAATTGATCGTGCGCTCGGCGGCCCCTCGGTTGCGTTCTTTCGCCAATTCGTTGGTGGTGTCAAACAGTTTTTGAGGTCGAGTCTCACTCATATAAATAGATCCTCAGGTCAGTAAGGGGCCGCAGAGCCTAGCCTGTTTGTTCGTTAGTTTAATCGCCGTTTGTTCACCCAGGTAATGTTATGACCGATGCCACCCCGACGTCGCCAGTGCCCAACCCTGGCACCGAACTCGCCAAGGAGCGCAATCGCGCTGCCGAAGAGCGCACCCTAATGGCCTGGATTCGCACGGCCCTGTCGCTGATAGGATTTGGCTTTGGGATCGATCGCATTGTTGCGGCCATCGATCAAGCCGTCGGCGATACGCTCAATCCAGTTCGGTTGTCCCGCATCTTGGGCCTGTCCTTCGTGGCCCTGGGCACCTTTGCTCTGCTGTACGCAGCGCTAGACCATCGCCACCAGCTGCATCGAATTCAGCGCAACGATCTGATGTATGTTTCGCGCCACTCACCGTCTTTAGTGGTGGCCTACGTGCTAGCTTTCCTGGGGGTCGTGGCCTTTATAGGTATTTTGATTAGTCCATTGGTTCGTTAGTGCGCGTCAAAAGAGATGGAATGAGTAAAAGATTACTGGGATCGGTTGGATCAGCTGTGATTTGGTTTGTGGCGTGGTGGATTCGTGATGTTTCAATCCCTGAGAGGGTTTGGGGGCGGTTGGAGGAGATATAGTCAAATCTGGTGTATGGCTAGGATCTAGGCGGCGTCCTGCATCTGGGTCAAATTGGTGTTGTCATCAGCTCGACAGCCATCTTTGAACGCGACACATTCAATCACGTCGGCAAGGTGTTTAAATCCTCGAATCCTGAGCCAACTCTTTTGAGCGATCTCGACTAACTTGAACACCAGCGCCAGGATGGTGTCCTTTGATTGGCCTCTGTTTTGTTGTCCGCCCGGTAAAATCTCCCAGATTGCCCGTTTGGCCTCAGGCTGCTGACGTTTAGGAAGTTTGTTGAGCACATTAGCGGTCTTATGTACTCAGCAGCGCTGTTTCTTCGTGGTGGGGAACACCTGAGACAGGGCTTTCCAAAAGCCTAAGGCCCCATCCCCAATCGCCAGGTGAGGAGCCTGGGCGAGCCCCTGGTCTTTGATCCGCAGCAGTAAGGCTTTCCAGCTCAACTCCGATTCCCGATACCCCGACTCCAGACCCAAGAGTTCTTTGTGGCCTTTATCGGTGACCCCGATGATCACCAACAAGCACTGCCGTTCCTCGGCGCGGATATTGAAATAGATGCCATCGGCCCAGATATAGACGTATCGTTGCTGCCGTAACGACCGCTGCTGCCACGTCTGGTGTTCGGTGCTCCACTTGGCTTTTAGCCGACCAATGGTCGCCGGAGAAAGCCCTTTTGCGTCTGACCCCAACAGTGACGAGAGGGTCTCGCTAAAGTCTCCCGTCGAGACTCCTTTGAGGTACAGCCATGGCAACAGTTCCTCCACGCTGCGGTCGCGTTTCAGGTACGGCGGCAGCAACCGGGACGTGAACTTTATCCCGCTGCCACTGCGGTCGCGCACTTTCGGCACGTGAATCTCTACCTCCCCAACCCCAGTCGTAATGGTCCGCTCGGGCAAGTAGCCATTGCGCACAACGACTTGCCGTCCTTGCTCATCCCGTCGGTCTCAATACTCTGCTAGAAAGTCCTGCAATTCTTCTTCGACCGCCTGCGCAATGATCTGTCGAGCGCCCCGACGAATTAGATCGCTCAGCGTATCGCTGAAGGTCCCGGTTGTCTCACTGGTGGGCAGTGCAATAAGTTGGATGCCCGTCTGCACGGGCATGACGGTACTCGGTCGGTGTCAAAACGTAAACTTGTTAACTTGTGAGTCCCTAACGCCTCTTTAGCCAGGTTTGATAACGGCCCAACGCCATCAGCGGAAAATGGTGCCGGTAGAGGTGATAGCGAATATAAAAATGCTGGGGAAAGCCGGTGCCGGTAAACTCCAGTTCCTCCCAGGTACCTTCGGGGGTCTGGGTTTTCGTGAGGTAGTCAATGCCAGTCTGGATCGCCTGGTCTGCGATCGCAGCGCCGCATTCGGCGGCGTCGATGAGTCCCAACAAGGCCCAGGCGGTTTGCGAGGGGGTGCTCGCTCCCTGCCCTTTGAGGGTCGGGTCGTCGTAGCTGCGGCAGGTTTCGCCCCAGCCGCCGTCGGGGTTTTGGCAGCTAGTCAGCCAGTTTACCCCGCGCGCCATGGCCTCGCGCCCTCGCTGGGGGGCCACCAAGGCCAGGGCCGACAGCGCCCCGCTGGTGCCGTAGAGGTAGTTGACGCCCCAGCGGCCAAACCAGCTGCCGTCGGCCTCTTGCTCGTTGAGCAAATAGGTAAGCCCCCGCTCCAGGCGGTCGGCGGTGAGGTCGCGGTTGTAGCGGGTGGCCAAGTCGGGCTGGCGCAACAGGCGACCGTGCATTTCCAGCACTCGGGCGGTGATGTCGGCGGTGCTGGGATCGATCATGGCCTTGAGGTCGCCGTAGGGCACTGCATTGAGCCAGTCTTGGTCGTTGTTGATGTCGAAAGCGGCCCAGCCCCCGGTGGTGCACTGCATGGTGGCGACCCAGCGCACGGCTCGGGCGATCGCCTCGCGTTTGAGCCCCTCATCGGGCAGGGTGACATCCTGCAGGGCCATAGCCACCACCGCTGTATCGTCCACATCGGGGTAAAAGCGGTTATCGAACTCAAAGGCCCACCCCCCCGGCTGGCCCTGAGGATTTTTGACGATCCAGTCGCCGTAGTCGAGAATTTGCTTTTCCAGCAGCCATTCGCCTGCCCGTACCAGGGTGGGGTGATCGGGGGCCAGGCCCGAGTCGGTTAGCGATCGCACCGCCAAGGCCGTATCCCACACTGGAGAAACGCAGGCCTGCACCCAGTAGGTGTCGTCGGTTTCTACCGCAAAGTTATCAATTGCCCGCAGGCCGCGCTGCACTACCGGGTCGTTAACGTCGTAGCCCAGACAGCGCAGGGCCAGCATCGAGTTCAGCATGGCAGGGATGATGCCGCCCCAGTCGCCGGTGGCTTCCTGGCGTTCTAAAATCCACCGCTCAGCCTTGCGAATACCCTCGTCCCGAAACGGGGTGAAGTTGATCGATTCGGCAAACTTGAACGCCCCATCGAGCCAAACGAAAATATCGCTCCAGTCGCCAGCTTTCGGCAGTTCCCAGCGCACGTTGGCGAGGCCCTCGGCGTAGAGTTCGTCGAGGGTGACAGCGGGTTCTATGGCATAGACCGGCTTTTGGTCAAAGACAATCAGCAGCGGCACGGTACTGCCCCGGGCCCAGCTGGAGAGTTCATAGATGGTAAAAGGCGACGGTGACTCCAGCAGCATCACCCAGGCGGGCAGTGAGGGCAGACCGTGCCAGTCGTAGCAGCCGATTAAGGCCAAATGCAGTTTGGTAAAAATGCGGGTTTTGCTGATGCCGCCGTGCTTGAGAATAAAGTCTTTCGCCTTTAGCAGGGCCGGGTCGCTGGCGGGGACGCCGAGCACCCGCAGCGCCGTATAGGCTTCTACCGAGGTGCTCAGATCGCCGCCGTCGCCGTAGAACAACTCCCAGCCGCCGTGGTCGCGCTGGTGCGATCGCAGGTAGTGTTCGGCCTTGGCCATGGGGTAATCGCTGTCGGTACCCCAAATCTTGTGCAGCAGAATGATTTCAGCCGTAATAGTGACGTTCGACTCTAGCTCTGCCCACCAGTAGCCCTCAGGCTGCTGCAGCGCCAGGAGGTAGTTTTGGGCAGCGGCAATCGCTTGGTCTACCCCGGTTACCTGCTGCGGTTCTTGAGTCTGCATAGCTACCTCTCACATTCAGACATCTATGGTCACTGAGGCAGCATACGGCAAATGCTTCGATCAGGGAAAGATGGCTGGGGAGTGGGGGAGTAGGGTGCTCTTTGCTTTGGCTTAACGTCGTCAGTCGGCGCGATCGCCTCTATGATGCGGAAGAATCATCTGTAGTAGTGACAATGGCAACCTTGGCTTTGGGCGTATCGAGTCTGGCTCTCCTGATCTGGATCGGGATGCTGCTGTTTTGGGGCCAGTTTTGGCGCGCTGACCAGCGGCTGAATCCTGATGCGCTGCTACCGTTGACCGCTTGGCCAGCGGTGGCGGTGGTGATTCCGGCCCGCAATGAGGCGGATTTGATTGGGGTGGCGGTGCGATCGCACCTATCGCAAACGTACCCTGGCCCCCTATCCGTGGTGCTGGTGGATGATCAAAGCACCGACGGCACGGCAGCGGTGGCGAAGGAATCGGCCAGGGCAATCAATCAGGGCGATCGCCTGACGGTTCTCTCCGGTACCGCCCTGCCGCGAGGCTGGGCAGGCAAGCTCTGGGCGATGGAGCAGGGTTACCGTTACCTACTATCTCTGCCTACTTCCCCCGACTACGTGCTGTTCACCGACGCTGACATTGAGCACGATGCCGACAGTTTGCGGCAGCTGGTGATGAAGGCTGAGAGCGAACAATTGGATCTGGTATCGCTAATGGTGCAGCTCCGCTGCGAAACCGCTTGGGAACAGCTGCTGATTCCCGCCTTTGTCTTCTTCTTTCAGATGCTCTACCCCTTCCCCTGGGTGAATGATCCCAACAATCGAACGGCGGCGGCGGCGGGCGGCTGCATTCTCCTGCGCCGCACTGCCCTGGAGCGCATCGGTGGTCTCGCTGTTCTTCGCAATGCTCTGATCGACGACTGTTCCCTAGCGGCTGCCGTCAAGCGCCCTCATTCAGCTGCTGCCCCATTGGCCCACCCCGCCGGAACCCACCCCTACCCCTCCCAGGAGGGGATACCTGGTCCAAAATCCTCCCCATCTCCCCATCCCCCCATCTCCCCATTCCCCTATCACCCCATCTGGCTCGGCCTCAGCACCACTATCCACAGCCTGCGCCCCTACCCGGATTTTCACAGCATCTGGACCATGATCACGCGCAGCGCCTACACGCAGCTCAACTACTCGCCCTGGCTGCTGGCCGGTACGGTACTGGGCATGGCGCTGGTCTATCTGGTTGCACCCCTGGGTCTGGTCCTGGGTATTGTTTGGGGAAATCCCATTCTGGCGCTGACCGGGCTGGCGGGATGGCTGTTAATGGCCCTAGCCTACTGGCCCACGCTGCGGCTTTACGGCGGCAACCCGTTACTGGCGCTGGCACTGCCGGTCATTGCGCTGTTGTATACGCTGATGACGCTAGATTCGGCCCGGCGGCACTGGGCCGGGCAGGGCGGGGCCTGGAAAGGGCGGGTCTATAGCGATATGGGAGGGTAGCACTACTAGTCGCAGGGAAACAGCCAGGCTAAAAAACTCACGCTCGACAACAGCATAAGGGCCAGCAGCAAGGCCGCCATAGACACTGACAACATGGCAATCAATCCTCAGAAACGCGTGTTTTTTAAGGTAGGCCGTCGACGTGGCTACGCTATGACCAGGTTGTGACAATCTGGCATCAATAGGACTATTTTCAGGACAACAACAGCCGCTGAGGGCCGGGTTCGCGAATCATACTAAATTCTGTCTGTATACCCCTAGTTGGTAGGGGCATTGCCGTGCCATAACTCCTACGAGGTATCGGTTTCGAATCGGGGTTGTGTAACTCGGATTCGGTATCATTTGGGTGAGTGACCGGGTCAAGATCGCTTGGGTTTCGAACGCCGGGTTCGTGAGGCTTTGGGCAGTGTCATTGTGGGGTGGTGCAGGGCCAGGGCCTGATGGAGACTATCTAAGGTCAGCGTCGGCGGGTCGTTCTGCTGGGCCAGGGCAACAGCAGTTTGGGCCAGGGTGACAATGTCGCCACCGCTGAGCGTTAGCTGCTCGGCTACGTGGGGCCAGCGCAGATTGCGATCTTTTTTAGTGCCCTGGGGAATGGCTCGTTTCCACAGCCGCTCGCGGGCGGCGGCATCGGGCATGGGGAACTCAACCACCCCAGTCATGGTCTGCCGCCAGGAGGGTTTGATGCTTTGTAAGTAGGGGCTAGCTAGCAGGGTCAGCCCGGGCTGACGGCGGCGCTGAATCACCCACGACTGCACCAGGGCGGCCTCAGCGGTGGGGGTGCGGCCAAACCAGTGGGGTGCGTTTTTGAGCAGCAGCACGCAGGGGGGCAGATTGACCAGGTCGTCCAGTTCGGGGATGGTGTCATCGTCGTCGGGGGCGATGGTGGCCAGATCGACAATCACCAATAGCAGCTCTAGCTCAGCCGCCAGCACTTTCGCCGCCAGGGTTTTGCCGGTGCCGCTGGGGCCAGCCAGCAGCACCATCGTGCCGTCGGTGGCGCGGGCGGCGGCGGCCACGGTTTTGAGCTGCGCTAGCTGGGGGTCGGGCAGCACCAGGCTATTCCAGCTCTCGGCGGGCACCTCAGACGACTCACCGGCTTCGGCCACAGGGGCCATGGCCCAGGCGTCAATGCTGGCGGGGTCGGGGGCTTCAGAGAGCAGGTAGGTGGCCAGGTCTTCGGTCAGGCGCAGGTGACGACTGAGCAGGGTGGTGTCGTCGGCGTTAAGCCACTCCACCAGGCCCAGGCTGGCCAAACGGCTGTTGGGGGCAATCAGGGGGCGCGATCGCCGCCACTCCTGGTCATTGCGGCACAGCAGCCGCAGGCACAGATCAACGGTAGGGAGGTCCCAGTCGGCCTCGTCGTGCTGGTAGTGCAGGTAGCTGTAGAGCCGCCCGAACCGCTGATTGACTTCGGGGGCCAGGGCCAGCAGCAGCACGTTTTTTTCAAACAGGGTGAGCTGTAGGCGATCGCGCAGCTGCGGCAGGGCCAGCACCACCCCCTGCTGCTGGCTGGCGACAATGCGAGCCTCAAGCTGCTGGGCGTAACTGCTGCCCCCCACCCGTGGGGCTTTAGGGGGGCGGGCATGGTCGTAGTTGGGCTGCCCGGTGAGGTGAATAATGCCCTTCCACCAGTGGCGGGTGACCCGGTCTTGGTCTGAGAGGGCAAAGTCGTCTAGCTCTTGCAGCTCGCGCTTTTGCCGCGATACGGCCACCATCAGCAGGCGATCGAGCCAGGCCAGCTCGGTCTTCAGGTAGGCCCAGTTGTCGGTAAAGGGGGCCAGTCTTTCAGGGTTAGGGCCCTCAGGGTTGGACATTGCCCAGCACTCGAATGAACTCCAAAGGCAGCCCGTCGGCGTCGGCTAAAAAGGTCACTTCGTAGACGCGATCGCCGATCATCTGCTGCTGCGGCTCCAGCAAAACCTTCAGGTGGCCCGCGTTAGCATCGTTGGCAAACCGCTGGTGCAGCTCCGCCAGCCAAGTGGGTAGGCTGGAGGTTGCCTCAGTCAAATCAAAGGATAGGTGATAGTAGCCGGTGTAGTGCTCGTCGCTAAAGGCATCGGCGGCGGGGCGCGGTTCGGGCACCTGAATCAGTTCGATACGACCACCCAGTCCCTCCATCCAGCAGGCCAGGGTAATGCCAGCGGTAAACCGCTCGTGGACAATAAACCCCAGGGCTTCGTAAAAGGCGATCGCGCGGTGAATATCCTGGGTGCGAATGGATGCGTGATGCAGCATCGGGCGGGCGGCTTGGCTATTCAAAGAGACGAAAATAAGGATAGCGCACCGGCACGCCGGGTTCTTTTTCCAGGCTGAAGTTGATCACCGCCCAGCGGGGGTCAACCTCGGCAGGTGGGCTAAACTCCACGGGCAGACCGTAGAGCTTAGGCGTTGTAGAGGTTTCGACCTGCCCGCGCCAGGGCGAATTGCGCTCCAGATAGGCGTTTACCAGCTCTTGATAGCGCTTGGCAATAATCACCCGCGTCGCCCGGTAACCCTGGGTATAGAGGCGATCGAGGGCCTCATGAATCTCAAAGCGAATGCCATCGGGGTGGGTGTGCTGGCGATACCATTCGCCCTCCCACTGTCGCCAGTGGCGACCCGATTGCAGGTGCACCAGCTCTTTTGAGTCGGGGTTGGCTTCAAAGGCCCCGTGGCGAGTGCACAGGTACGTGTCGGTCAGCGTCAGGGCCGGAATCGTCTGACGACAGTGAGGGCACTGGATTTCTGGGCCGTAGATGGGGTACTGCAAGGCGGAGTTGACCATTGGGCTGAAACCAGACGTGTCCTCAGAGGCGGGCAGTTGCACTATATTGCACTATATCCGTAGCCGTATTATACCGTTGCAAACTCAGCTGTTCCGGTAGCTAAGGCATCCCACTGACGGATTCTGCTGATTTTTTTTGAACCTTGACTCGGAGCGCTGGCTTGTTATGGATGCTGATCTCACCTCCCTCTGGC
>JBARVK010000172.1:0-7052 GCA_049646225.1 Nodosilinea sp. | reverse complement strand
TAAAGCCAACCTCGACCCCGATCGCGTGGTCATGCTGGCCGATACCCCCTACGATATCGAAGCGGCGGGCAAGGCTGGGGTGAAGGTGATTGCAGTGCGATCGGGCGGCTTTAGCGACGAAGACCTAGCGGGCGCGATCGCCATCTACGACGACCCCGCCGACCTGCTCCATCACTACGACCAATCGCCCCTGGGGCAGTAAACCCTAAACTGAGGCTGGCGTAGTTCTGGCCATCATTTGGCCATCACAAGGCGGTTCTTTCGCTTAGATAGAGATTGGTGACGTACTTCAGCGTCACGGTGCCGTCGTCTGTCACCCAGGCCCGGTGCCAGGCTGTCATTGCGTCTAAAAACTGCGCGTGGGCCCGGCCTTCTTTAGGAATGTAAGACGAGCTGAGCGATCGCCCTACTACCTCGCTCAGGGTTAGCACCTGACCGTAGGCAAAGCTCAAATGGTGTACGGGCAAAAACCCGGCTTGCTGCTCTACGGCCTCAATCGCCTGGGTATGGTCATGGTGGTCGACGGTGCGGGCTGCTGCTGCCTGCACAATCTGCCGATAGGCCCCGGTTCTAGGATCGTCAATATCCCAGTCATTCCAAAGCAGGGCGAGTCGCCCGCCGGGTTGTAGCAGGCGGCTAAATTCGGCCAGGGCCAGCGGGGCGTTGAACCAGTGAAACGACTGACAGCAGGTCACGACATCAACCGAGCGATCGGCCAGCCCGGTTTGCTCGGCGGTGCCGATCTGAAAGCTGACTTGAGGGTGAGGCTCGGCGGCGTCGCGCATGGCCGCATTGGGCTCTAGAGCTATTACCCTAGGGCCGTACTCCCCCAGCAGACGGCTTGAAATGCCGGTACCCGCGCCAATATCGGCGATGACCAGCGATTGGGGGTCGCCCAGGTCGGCCAAAATCGCCGCGATCGCCTCTTCAGGGTAGCGGGGCCGATAGCGGGCATAATCTTGGGCCCGGTCAGAAAACCGCCCCAGGGGGTTGAGCGTGTGAAGCGGTAGAGCATTGGTGGGCATAGACAGATTGCCAGCGCAACGTTGTGATCCAATTGTCACCGAACGATAGCGCAGATGACTCTATCACGGGGCATCGCCAATCCGCTACAGTAGGCAACGACGCCGCAATGCTGCAACTATGACCACGACCAAGCTGAAACCCGACTGGGCTGGCGACGACTTGCTCTCGCGGCTCGTCAATCGCGCCATTCAAACCCCCGGCCTTTACGCGTTGATGAAGCGTCAGGCCCGTCAGGTGCTGATCAAAACCGCCGAAAAAAAGGGCGTGGCCTGGCGGCAAACCTGCATCGACCTCGATACCCCTGAGATGCGGCAGCGGCTAGAGGCGCTGACCAACCCGGCGGTGGTGTACCCCGATTATTACCAGGTGCCCTTCCATGCTTACAGCGAGGGTAACCTGTGCTGGCAGGCCGCCTTTGAGGCCACCCCTGCGACCTACGCCATGGCGCTGCGAGTTTGGCCCCAGGACGATATTTCCTGGCAGGAGGCCCAGGCGCGGCTGCGGCAGAGCTTTTTGGCCGTGCTCGACCAGTACGGCCCCGCCCCGGTGAACGACATTCTCGATATCGGCTGCTCGGTGGGCATTTCGACCCTCAGCCTGCATCGCCACTACGCCCAAACCACCTCCCCCGGCTCGGTGCGCACCGTGGGCCTCGACCTCTCGCCCTACATGCTGGCCGTAGCCCAGGCGCAGGATACCGAGGGTGAGATCGCCGAGTGGGTCCATGCCTCCGCCGAAGCTACTGGCCTACTGACCCAGTCCTTTGATTTGGTAACGATGCAGTTTGTTGCTCACGAGCTACCCCGCACGGCAACCCAGGCAATTTTGGCTGAGGTTATGCGGCTGCTGCGACCCGGTGGGGCCTTGGCCATTACCGATAACGATCCTAAGTCGCCGGTGATTCAGGCGCTGCCCCCGGTGCTGTTCACATTGATGAAAAGTACCGAACCCTGGAGCGACGATTACTACACCTTTGATTTAGAATCGGCCCTGGTCACCGCTGGCTTTGAACCCCCGGTGACGGTGGCCAGTGACCCGAGGCACCGGACGCTGGTGGCGAGGAAGCGGGGGTGAGGGGTGGATGAGTAGGCGGGTAGGTGGGTTAGGGGAATGCGGGTAGTATAGAGTGAGGGCTGGGCTGGGGATGATGCGATCGCACCTGATGCATCGCCATCGATCTGCGGTGGCTCAGTGACCAGCGGCACAGCCTTACTAACGGCAGGGGTAAATCATGGGTGAATGGCTCGATCACAGCGTTTTAGTAGATGTCGATGTACCGGTAGAGACCTCCTGGGATCTGTGGTCTGACCTGGCGCAAATGCCCCGCTGGATGAAGTGGATCGACTCCGTCAAGATCTCCGACGCCGACCCCGATATTTCTGAGTGGAAGCTAGCCTCGCGCGGCCTAGAGTTTACCTGGCGATCGAGAATCACCAACCTGGTACCCCAGCAAATTATTCAGTGGGAGGCGATCGATGGCCTGCCTAACCGGGGTGCCATTCGCTTCTACGATCGCAAAGATGACCAGTCTTCGGTCAAGCTCACGGTGTCTTACTCGGTGCCCGCTGTGATTAAGTGGATGGACGGTCTATTTTTGGGTCGCCTGGTGGAGTCTACCCTACAAGATGACCTCAACCGCTTTCGCGACTACGCTATGGCGACCAAGCAGTCGCCCTCGGCCTAGGCACAATGGGCCTCCCCGTAGAGCTGCCCCCCACCCCAGCCCTAGCGGCTGGCTTTGACCAGAGCTGGCAGGCCCTGATTAATGCCCTACAGCCCCTGCCGGGGGACCAGCGCCGTTCCTACGCTACCCTGCTGCTCAGCCGTTTAATTGCGGTAGCGGCACTTCAGCAGCGGGGCTATCTGGGCAGCGATGAGTGGTATCTGCACAACCAGTTTGGCCAGAGCCAGCAACGCGATCGGGACAGGTTTTTTGCTCAAGTGCTGCAACCTCTTTATCAGCAAGGCTTCACCCTGCCTGCGGAAGAGCGTCCCCCGGCCCTGCAGCAGCAGTTTGGGCCGCTGCCTTTTGTGCCCACCGGGCCGTTTCGATTTACGGCCCTAGACCAGCGCTGGGGCCACATTCCTCTGCCCGATGCCGCCTTTGAGCCTGCCCTCCACTGGCTGGCCGACTTGGCGGCGACGGCGACGGCGGGGCTCGATGCAGGGCTGGGCATTCTGTTAGAGCAGGTGGTCAACGGCTACGACGGGGCGGCGGTGGCAACACCGGCACCGCTGCTGGAGGCGCTGTGCGATCGCACTATCCACGCCACCCTGCTCGATCGAGCTGAGGCGCTCATCGGCCATCGCCATCGATCCACCGAGCACCTGCTAGCCGACCTCTCGCCCACCACCGCTGGCGCGCTGCTCGGCGAACTGGGCCAGCTGACGCTCCTCGATCCGGCCTGTGGGTCGGGCCGATTTTTGGTGGCGGCACTCAACCACTGGATTGACTTAGCCCAGCGGCTGCGGGCGATCGCCGCTCGCACCTCGCAATCTGTCCCTGATTGGGCCCTGCCGGGGGACGGTCGGGCTCGGTTAAGCCCCACCCTGGGGCTCTACCACCACCTAGCCAGCCACAGCCTCTACGGCCTCGACCTGTGGCCCCCCGCTGTAGAACTGGCCCGGCTGCGGCTGTGGCTGCAGGGAGTGCAGCACACCTATCGCGCCACCGAGTTGGCCAGGCTGCCAGACCTGACCCTGACGGTACTTCAGGGGAATAGCCTAGTGGGCCTGGTGCGAGTCGATGCCGAACGCTTTGACCAGGTTCCCGCCCGGCGCAACCCTAGGGCTGGCTCCACAGAAGCTCCCACAGAAGCTCTCACAGATGCCCCCACAGATGCTCTCACAGGGGCCGACTCACCGCTCCAGGGCAACCTGCTGCAACCGCTGCTGGCCGATAGCTACCAGTCGGTGCTGACCGAACGCCAGGTGCGGCTGGAGCACTACCGCAGCCAAACCCGACTGCTGGCCGAGGTGGGCAACGTGCCGACCTACGCCCAGACCGATTTTTTGCGCGATCGCCTCGACGAACTCAATGCCATTGCCCACGGCAAGCTCACCCATCTGCTGTGGAGCGAGTGCAGCCAGCAGATGAGTCTGCGCATTTCTGACCCCGGTGGCCGTCGCCCCACCCGCCCCCTCAGCCAGGCCGATGTCGAAGCGGCCCAGCCTTTTCACTGGGGGTTTTACTTTCACCACCGCCTGGGCGATCAGGGCGGTTTTGACATTGTGCTTAGCCACTTTCCCGCCGGGGCGATCGAGGCTACCCAGGCGGGGTTTGTAGACCGCTACGCCACCCTGTTTGAGCACAAGCAGGTCGCCCCGTCTACGTTCCTGCACAACCACCGCCAGGTGCTCACCATCGACCCCGACCTCACCCAGGCCTGGGCGGAGTATCGGGGGCAATTTACCTGGCTGAGCCAGTATTTGCGCCGATCTACTCAATACCCCCACAGCAGTCACAGAGGGCAGAGCCGACTCTACGCATCGCGGTTATTTTTGGAACGCAGCATGCAGCTGCTGCGGCCCGGCGGTCGCTGTGCCGTAGTGCTAGAGCCCTTCTGGGCTCAGAGCAACAGTGCGTCTCTGCGCCACTGGCTCCAGCGGGAGACCGATCTGGCCGCCGTAGTCGATCTATCGAATCACCAGAAGCTGTGGCCCGACCTGCCCACTCGCACTACCCTCTGCGCCCTCTGGCTACGGCACCAAGGCCCCACCAGGGCCAGCCCCTACAGCGCCTACGCCAAACCCGACGGTGCCCTAGACCCGACGGCTTTGGGGAAGGTTTTGCAACGCCTCCTCCACCTGGCAGAATAGGGCGGTTAGGTGGCCCCCATTGTCGATGACAATATCGGCACGGGCCACTTTTTCGGCCAGGGGCATCTGGCTCTGAATGCGGGCGTCGGCCTGCTCGGGAGTGAGGCCACTGCGCTCCATCAAGCGCTGGCGCTGGTGCTCTAGGGAGCAGGTGACAACCCAAATTTCGCTCACCTGATCGGTCAGGTTGGCCTCAAACAGCAGGGGGATAACCTGCACCACAATGGGGGCCTCGGTCAGTTTGGCCATTGCTTCCTTAAAGCGATCGCGCACCACCGGGTGAATCTGCTGCTCTAGCCAAGTCTTTTCGGTAGGCCGGTTGAAGACAATATCTCCCAGCCTGGATCGGTTGAGGGTGCCGTCTGCATTCAATAAGCGGCTCCCGTAGCGGGCGGCGATCGCCGCCAAGACTGCTGATCCCGGTTCCACGGCCTGGCGGGCATAGACATCGGCATCGAGCACCGGCATCTGGTGCTGCCGGGCCAGGTAGTCTGCCACCGTCGATTTGCCCGTGGCAATGCCCCCGGTTAGCCCGATGATGCGCTGGCCCATACGGCGATCGCCTCCGTTAGCCCGTCTAGGGTGTACTCTGCTGGCTCAATATCGACTCGGCCTAGCAGTTCATGGCAGGTGTCTGAGGTTTTGGGGCCAATGGAGGCGATCGCCACGCTGTCTAAACCGCTGCGCCATTGAGAACCCAGCCCCTGTTTTAGCAGCTGCGCCGTATGTACTACGGTTTTTGAGCTGGCAAAGGTGATCACATCCACCCGGCCCTGCTCTAGCGCTGCCACGGCATTGGCATCCGGAAATTCTGGACAGCCCGACTCGTAGGCCGCCACCTCTACCACCTCGGCTCCGGCGCTGGTGAACGCCTGCACCAGCACCTCTCGCCCACCGCTCTCCACGCGGGGAAACAGCAGCCGCTGCCCCACGACGCTTTCGGGGAAATTCTCCACCATCGAGTCAGCGACAAAGTCGGGGGGGATAAAGTCGGGCACCAGCCCCCGCTTTCTCAGCACCGCCGCCGTTTTGCGGCCCACCACGGCGATCTTGAGCCCGCTGAGGGCGCGCAGATCCTGGCCCTGATCGAGCAGGCGATCGCAAAAGAAATTCACCGCATTGGCCGAGGAGAGAATCAGCCAGTGGAAGGTGGGGAGCGCTGCGATCGCCCCATCTAGTCCGGCCCAGCTCGACGGCGGTCGAATCTCCAGCGCCGGAAAATCGACCACCGTTGCCCCCTGGGCGCTGAGCAGATCGGCAAAGGCGCTGGATTGCTCCGCAGCGCGGGTGATGAGGATGGTCTTTTGGGAGAGGGGGAGGGGAGTGATGGGGTGATGGGGTGATGGGGTGATGGGGTGACAGAATTTTGGATTTTGGATTTCTCCGCTGCCTAAATACCGGCGCAGGCGCACGACTTCGCCAAACACAATCACGCAGGGCGACAGCGTTTCGCCGCGAGTTACCTGAGCAATGGTGAGCAAAGTCCCCTCCCATACCTGCTGCTGGGGGTGGCCGCCCCAGCGAATAATCGCCACGGGCATGTCGCCCCGACAGCCGTTTTGGCGCAGCCGCTGAACAATCTCTTCAAGGTGGCGGCTGCCCATGAGCAATACCAGGGTGCGCAGGCGAGCCAGGGTGGGCCAGTCGAGCAGGTCGAGGTCGTGGGCCGTAAAGACGCCAAAGCCGTGGCTCCACACCGGGTCGGTGAGGGGAATGCCCGCTAGCAGCGGGGCCGCCAGGGCCGAGGATATGCCGGGCACCACTTCCACCGGACAACCTGCTTCGTTGAGCGCCTGCACCTCAGCGGCGGTGCGGCCAAAGATAAAGGGGTCGCCGCTTTTGAGGCGTACCACCTGACGACCTTCTAGAGCCAGCTTGACCAAGAGCTGAGTGATTTCGGCCTGGGGGGGGCTGGGCTGGCCGCCGCGTTTGCCGACGTCGATGCGATCGCATCCCTCCGGCAGCAGGTTCAATAACCCCTCATCCACCAGTGCGTCGTACACCAGGCACTCGGCCTGCTGAAGCAGCGCGTACCCCCGCACGGTGAGGTAGTCGATGGCCCCCGGCCCAGCCCCTACGATATAAACTGTCCCTGGTTGAGTCATGATCAAAATCTACACTGCGATGCCCTTTGAAAGATGGCAGATGACTGTTTGGATTCGATCCTCCCATTCAGTACTATCCATATCAAGCAGCCGGGTTCCTGG
>JBARVK010000171.1:0-3581 GCA_049646225.1 Nodosilinea sp. | reverse complement strand
GGCGGCAGGTCTGGCCTCCGATCCCATCTCCTTAGCCGACATTTACGACGATCGCGGTTTGGCCAAGCTCATGGCTGCCAACCCTGACGCAGCCCTGCAAGACTTTGAGCAGGCTTTGGCCATCAACAGTGACGATACGCGGGCGCTGTTTAACCACGGCTGCGCCTGCCATCTGCTGGGGCGTTTTAACGATGCCCTGGCCGACCTCAACCAGGTGCTGCATCTAGAACCCGATCATGCCCGTACCTATCTGAAACGGGGGGTATTGAGGCAGTCGTTGGGCGATCGCAGCGGCAGCCTAGCCGACTTACGTCAGGCCGCAGACTGTGCCCAGATCCAGGGACAACCCCACCTGCACCACTACATTCTCACCCTGCTCAACCAGTGGCAAACCCCCAGCACAGCGCTCGGGTAAGTTGATTCAGCCTGAGCCACTCCGTTTTTAAGTCCACCAAACTGTAGCTATAGCGATGAAATTGTCTAATCTCTCAACCTGGATGTCCCCGTTAACTCTGGGGCTGCTCACGCTGGCAATGGCCTTGGCCGTGGGCAATGGTCATCTAGTCTCCCACGCGGATTCAGCTCTAGAACATTCCCCCAGCCACGACATGGGCGATAGTCACGGCACGGGTGATGGTCACGGTATGGGCGACGGACATCATCACGGCACCCTCGAAATTCCGGCGGGTCAGCCCATACCAACGGTCACGCTAGTGATTTACCCCGACCCGGTCCAGGGATGGAACCTTGAAGTGCAGACCACCAATTTTCAGTTCGCCCCAGAGCAGGTCAACCAGGCCAACCAGCCCAACCAGGGTCACGGGCATATTTATATCAACGGTGAGAAAGTATCGCGCGTCTATGGTCCCTGGCTGCATCTCCCCGAATTGCCCAGCGGCACCAACGCAATCACCTTAGGCCTCAATGCCAATGGCCACGAAACCCTGACTCACAACGGCCAGAAAATTGAATCTACCGTTGTCGTCGAGGTGCCCTAGCTGCTGCTTATTGAGTTAATTTTTTCAGTACCCAATCGCGCAGCAGGCTGTTCACCTGATCGGGCACCTCGTCGTGGGGACAGTGCCCGGCCTGAAGATAGTGCTCCGTCAGTGAGGGATAGTACTGGCGAAACTGGGCTCCCTTCTGACGGCAATTCATCCAGGGGTCGCCTTCGCCCCAGAGCATCAGCAGGGGGCAGGTGAGTTTTTGCAGCAGCACGTCCACCTTTTCGCCCTGGCGGGATTTAAACACCGAGGCAAACACCTTCGGCGCGCCGGGGTCGCGGGCTGGGTGGCGAATGTCTTCGACCAGCTGGTCGGTAATCGCCGACTGGTCAAGGTAGACCTGCTTGAGGGTGCGGCGAATGGTAGCGGGCTGACGCACATACTGAAACAGCAGCCAGCTGGGCAGCGGTTGCAGCATGAGAGACTGAATTGCTTTTGCAATCGGGTTGGGGGGCGTTGGTGGGGTTTGGGCTGGGGTAGAGAAAGGCCCTGCACTGTTGAGCAGCACCAGTCCGGCGGCAGACTCGGGGTGGTTAGCGGCTACGCACAGCGAGGCATAGCCACCCAGAGAATTGCCCGCCAGCACCACCGGGCGACCAATCACCTCGGTGATGAACTCGTGGAGCTGAGCCTGCCAGAGGTCGCCACTGTAGTCCCAGTCGGGCTTAGCCGATCGCCCAAACCCGAGCAGATCAATGGCCCACACCTGAAAATCGGCCTGCAACCCCTGAATGTTTTTGCGCCAGTGGTCGGTGGAGGCCCCAAAGCCGTGAACCAACAGCAAAGGCGGGCGATTGTCCCGGACCTCGCCAGCGACAACGTAGTGAATGGCCTGGCCGCGCCAGGACCAGTAGGTGCCCTCAGAGGGGCGAGTGGGTTGGGAGGCAAAGGCAGTAGTCATAGGGCTTGGATCGGCAACTTTGTAAACAAGCGTTAACTAAAATGGTAGCGAATCCTGGTGTGACAGGCCCACTAAGGATGACAAAACGCCGAAGACCAGGCATTGTTTCAGAGGAATGCTCTTAAGCCCGCTGCTACTATGGCTGCCCTATCTCGCCCTCGCCGAACCTCAAGCCGATCGTCTAATCGCCGTGAATTTTCTAAGTTTGATGCTCACCGCACCAAATCGCTCTGGTTTGAGCGCTTAATGGCGGCATTGGCGCTGCTTAATTTAATCCTGGTCATCGGTGACCTTAGCTATATCCCGATGCGCGATGTGTATCTGCGGTTTTTGCCGGGGGTGACGACTTGGTACGGCGAAACGTTTAAAGGCATTGAGCCCTACGGGTTTACGACTAACTACCTCGCTACGGTCGATAAGCTTGAAGAGCAGGTGGCTCAAACGGGCCTGGCCTCGATTCAGGCTCAGTCTATTTTGGCTGATCTACAGCAGCAGAGCGCTGCCATGATCTCCGAAAATCCGTTCCAAATTGCTAATCGCTCCGGCAATTTAGAGCAGATTAAAAACAAAATGCGCGATCGCATCGGTGTTGACTCATCGACCGCTGCCTTTACCGAATTTTGGAGCGCTGACTACCTGAGCGAGGCTGGCTTTTCTTCGGAGATAGGTTTCTTTACCCGCGACATTCAACCCCTGATTGAAACGAACTTCTTCCGGCGCATTGCGGTGCATGGTGGATTTATCAATCTGTTCTGGCGGATTGATACCTGGTTTAATCTGCTGTTCGGGCTAGAGCTTTTGGCCCGCAGTATATACCTCGATCGCCGCTACAAAAACTTCACCTGGCGCGATGCCATCCTCTGGCGCTGGTACGATACGTTGCTCATCATTCCATTTAGCGCGTTGCAGCTACCCTGGCTGGCCCTGCTGCGCATTATTCCCGTTACCATTCGCGTCAACCAGTCCAAGCTGATCAACCTAGAGCCAATTCAGAGCCGCATCAGTCGCTTCGTGATTAGTCATGTAGCGGTTGAAATTACTGAAATTGTGGTGCTTCGCATCATTGACCAAATGCAGTCGCTGGTGCGCGACGGCAGTTTGGCCGAGACGCTGCTCGAACCGCGATCGCGCCGCTATATCGAAGTGGGCGGCGTTGACGAGCTAGAAGTCCTCACCCAGCGCATGGCGGCGCTGATGGTTTACAACGTGCTGCCCCAGGCCAAACCCCAAATCGACGCCCTACTCAAGCACACCATTACCCAAGCCTTCGACCACACTCCTGGCTATCAGGGGTTTCGGCAGCTGCCCGGCATTGGCGACTTGCCCGATCAGGTGGCCCAACGGGTTGTGGCTCAGCTGTCGGCTAACCTCTACGGCGTGCTTAAAGGCACTCTGGAAGATCAGTCAGGCGGTAGGCTGACCGAAGATCTGGTGCAAAAGCTGGTAACAACCTTCAGGCTTCAGCTCAAGGAAAATGAAGATATCGGAGAACTGGAATCGCTGATCGTCAATTTTCTTGAGGAGTTTAAGCTCAACTACGTCAAACGACTAGCCGCTGCCGACGTCGATCGCCTGATTGAAGAGCGGTACCAGATGTACGACGTTACTCAAAAGAGAGCAGGAGGTCGCTCTTAAGCCAAAGCTCTTGAGTCAAGCTTTGAAGGAGTGATCTACCC
>JBARVK010000170.1:0-3764 GCA_049646225.1 Nodosilinea sp. | reverse complement strand
CTCCCGATTCCCGAATATCCCCCGATTCCCGCCCAAACATTTCATCTAACGCTGCCGAAGATTCCCGAATCAGCAGCTCTACCGCTTTCCGTACCCGTTCTCCCAAAACGTCCGACAGTTCTGCCTGCCCCTGGCGCGACGACTGAATCGCCGCCATCAGCGGGCTGGGCACCTCGGCCTTCTCAGGCCGAAGGGACGCTTCCCCCAGCAGCAGCCGGAGGGCCGTTACCTGAGGCCCCGGTCGCCCTTCCTCAAACCATAGGTTGATATCCCACTCGCACCAGGCATCGTAGTCAGCCCCGGCATGGATGAGCCGCCACTGGTAGCCATTGGTGAGCAAAGCCACCGTTTGATCGGCCTTTCGCAGCCACTCGATCACTCGCGATACGGCCCGCTTGCCTCGGCCAATGCCCAGCCGTGCCACCTGGCCGCCCCGATCCTGACCATCGGCCACAAATACGGGCAGTACGGCCCCGCGATCGTCTTGCCACACCCGGCGGGGCTTGATTTGCTCGCGGGTAATGGCCTGCTGTGCCCAGTCGCGATCGACAGAATTGCCCTTTTGCCAAAAGTCTTTTGAGAGCCCCAGCACCTCTTCCAGCACCGTATCTAGCAGGGTGCCGAGCTGGCTCTGATCGCCATCCTGCAAGCGGGTGACATCGCGTCGCAGTTTATCTTCGATGTAGCGCGACAGGGGCGCTAACTGCTTGGCAACAAAAAACTCCTCCAGCTTGGAGGGAGCAATCAACAGGCCCCCATGCTTGAGCGAAATCCACCAGTCGTCGTGGTTGGCGGTGCTAGTTTGAGCAGCAAAGGGGGCAACGGTCGCCATAGTTAACTATCTGGCTTTTGGACAGGGGATACAGAAAGGCTAAACGGGTTTCTTAGGTCGAGGTTTGCACTTCTCAGAGAGTTGCAGCAAGGTCTCCAGGAAGGGGTGATCCGTGACCTCGTGGAATCCACGGACGAATCTGCCGGTGTACTCTAGATATTCCTTAAAGCCAGGCTGCACGTTTAGCAAGGGTTCTCGGCCCCGCCGCTGGACTAAAAACCAGCCTTCTCCCAGGGCCGCAAACCGCCAGGGCTTGGGGCAATCGTCTAACACCTCCTCACAGACGAACTGTTCCCACAGTAGGTACTGTCTGGGGTTTTCTGAAATCCCAACGATGAGAAAGATGGTGTCGCCGAGGGTGTCGAGCACCTCCTGCTTATCTGTACTAATGCCGCAACCATCGCCCGGAAGCTGGCCCAGTTTTTCGAAGTTGTGATATTGCACCCAGTAGCGCATGACGTTCCCCAAAACCCTTTAAGTACTAGGTATCCCCCGGTAAGCGGATCTCTACCGTAACGGGAAACACCTGGGCTACGCCGCGTAGGGTGTAGCGTTTCGGTAAAATTTGAGTGAGGACGCGGGTTTGCTCCTTTTTCAGCTGCTCGGCCAGGTCTTGGTAGTGGCCCCGCCGCCGCCGCATTTCATCGTCTAGGTCGCGCAGCCGGTCTTCCTGCGATCGCCGTTCGTCAGGAATCAGCGAGAGCTGCTGCATATCTTCCATCAGTTTGTCGCGCTCTTTCTCCAGCTTTTGCAGGGTGGTTTCTTTCATCGCCCGCTCTACCTCTTTGAGTCGATGCTTAAAGCGATCGCTCTCTTCCTGTAAGGCTACGGTCTGGCGAGTGGCCAGCTCTACCTGAATCTGGCTGGTCAGCGATTCAATCAGCTGTCTCAACACTGCCTGCACATCGGGCTTGATCTCATCCCACAAATCGCTAGCCCGGTCTGCGGCCAGTCGATCCACCGTCTGAGCACTCACCGAGTCTAACCCCGCCGCCAGATGGGGTAAGGCCTCCCCTAGCTCACCCTGCTGGATGGGGTAGCGGAGCGTGCGTACCCAATGGTGGAAGGGCTCTCGCAGCTCATTCACCGCCAGTTCTTCCACCGTTAGCAGCAACAGCGCCTCGGCCCCCTCGGGCACTGGGCCATGGCGCACCGTCCAGCGGCTGCTCTGGCCTGCATCCCCCGTACCGCCAGGGAAGCGGGCACGGGCATACATGCCCAACGCCTGGTGAAACATGGGGTGTCCCAGGTGCATGAGCACCGTGTCTTTGGCGGGGCGGTAAACGGGGCGATTGTTTTTGAGCTGAATAAAGTGCTGAGAGTCAAACACAATGGCGGGCAGCGGCCCCTGGTGGCCGTTGGTGCTGCCCAGCCGTAGGTGGTCATCGACCGCCGCATCCCATTTGGGGGGAATGGGCATCTTTAGGCGCAGTCGCCCCTGGTCGTCGGGCGCTTCAAACCGGGGTAAGCCCACCCCAATGCCTAGGGCAATTTCTAGGGTTTGTGTCAGGGTAGCGGGAGTCAGATCTAGCTCCTGCTCCAGGGTATGCAGGGCGGCAGCCGCTGCCTGCCCCGCCGCGATTTCTTCAGAGCTGGGAATGCGCGATCGCCCCCGGCGATAGTTCACAGCATCGTCTAGGCCGCGCAGCACGCGATCGGTATCCTCTAGCTCCACAAAACGCCGCTGAAAGGCAGCATCGAACACCTCCCCCATGGAACCCAGTTCTTCACGGATGGTGTTGACCTTACCCACCACCCGCGCCAAAAACTTGAGGTCGGCATCGTCCTCACTGGTGAAGTGGAGCACAAAGACATCCTGGGCCTGCCCGTGGCGATCGAGACGGCCATTGCGCTGGTCTAGGCGGGCCGGGTTCCAGGGAATGTCGTAGTGCAAAACAATGTAGGCCGTTTCTTGCAGGTTGAGCCCCTCTGATGCAGCATCGGTGGCCAGCAGCACCCGCACCGGGTCGTTGGGGTCGTTAAAGGCCTGCTTGATGTCGTCTCGCTGGCGGTCATCCATGCCGCCGTAGAGCTCGCGCACCACCTCGGGCTGATTGGCATACTCTTCCCGCAGACGCCGCCCCAGATAGTCGAGGGTGGTTTTGTATTCGGTAAAGACCACAATGCGGTCAGACCCTTTCCATTGGGTGCCTACCCGTAGATACTTTTCGATGGTGTCGAGCAGCTTCTCCCAGCGTTCGTCTACAGCTGGAGATGGCAGCTCACCCTCGGCATTCGGAGTCAGTTGCAGAGTGGCCAAAGCCTCATCGACCGCCGCAATTTCAGCCTGAAGGTGCGGAATCAACGGCTGAAACCAGGCTCCGGTGGTCTTCGCGGCATGTTGGTAGCGGCCCTCAGCCTCTTGGTCGTCGTCTAGGTCTTCTTGGGTGGCCCGCCGAGCGGCCTGCACCGCGCCCACTTCAGCTCCTTCGTCCTGGGCGTTGCCTTCTCGAAACCGAAACCAGGAGTTGGCAAAGGTGTAGGGGCAGGACAGCAGGCGCTTATTCAGCACCTCCACCGCGAACCCTCCCGCTAGCTGGTCGGTTTTACTGGAGGCCGCAATTAAACTCTTAACCGCACTGCGGAAGGCTTCAAAGGCTTCAGAAAGCCGCCGCTCTTCCCTAGAAAAATAAAGGGGCACTGGCTCCGTCAGCCGCCGACAGAATCGGGGCGTGCGGCCTTCTTGCTCGTCGAGGGCGTTAATCTCTTTTTTCAACCGCCGAATCACCACCTCTTGAATGCGCTGCTGCATATCGGGGGTGAAATCGCTGGCTTGGGTAAACCGCACCGGGTCGAGCTGCTCTAGCAGGCCCGAAAAACAGCGGGTGTGGCCATTGTGGGGGGTAGCGCTGAGGAAGAGCTTGTGCTCGAACCAAGGTGCGATCGCCCGCAGCATCTTCGACAGATCGCTGTCTTCTCCAAAGTTGGAGGG
>JBARVK010000169.1:0-1723 GCA_049646225.1 Nodosilinea sp. | reverse complement strand
ACTCTGCGACGGGCTGCGAGAGTATTTTCAAACGGCGTGGCGAGCCTATACCGATGTGTTTGAACCAAGTGCAGGATCACCGCCGGAGGGGTTAGCGGAGCGCTTCTACCCGCTGCGCCCGGTGGTCGAGACAGGCTGGGAGATGCCGCTGGTGCTCTACGGGCTGATGAATGGGGTCGCTGACCAGGAGATTTTAGAGCGCTGGTCTGAGCTGGTGCCGCAGCTGCTAGAGCAGGGCAAGGTGGAACCGGCTACCCTGGGGCAGGCGGTGGATGGGGTGCGCGATCGCTGGATTCAGACCAACCTTGACGACTGGCTCGGCTACCAGCGCTTCTATCCGGGGGTAATCGATCGGCTGCGGCAGGCGATCGCAACCGGTGTAGAGCTGGTGATTATTTCTACCAAAGAGGGGCGGTTTATTCAGCAACTACTGGCCAAAGGGGGCATTACGCTACCGGGCGGTGGCCCCCTGGGGCCAGATCCGGGCGATCGCATTTTGGGTAAAGAGGTCAAACGACCCAAGTACGAAACCCTGCGGCTGATCAAATCGGCCCGGGTGGGGCAACGCATCTGGTTTGTCGAAGACCGACTGAAGGCCTTACAGGCGGTACAGGGCGAGCCTGACCTGGGGGCGGTGGAGTTATTTTTGGCCGACTGGGGCTACAACACGGCGACCGATCGAGCTATGGCGACCGACAGCATCCATAGCCTAGCCCTGCCCCAGTTCTGCGGTTCCTTTGACAACTGGCTGAGCGCTGGATAGACAGCCTACCGTGAGACCCCAACCGTGAGGTAAAATTTGCTTCACCGTGAATTCACTGAATCTTGACCGCCCTAGCGCTTGGGTAAATTGTTCATGGCGATACCCAGCGAAAGCTTCCGGATTCAAGCGCCAGCATCAGAATTAGGAATAGACGCTGGTGCCTATTGTTAAAGTTTTGGTTAATGTCGATGGCCCAGACCTGAAGCCATATCATTCGTCCCTGTGTTGCCATGACTGACGTGTTTGCCCCACCCCTCAAAACGCTCCCTGCGCCTAAGCTAGACCTGGCCAGCGTTGACCCAGCGCCCCCTGAGGTCGAAGCTGTACCCTCGGCAGCCGCTACGGGCACCCCGCAGCCCACCGGGTTAGACGAGGAGGGCGGCACCAGTGCTGACAATGCCGTGGCTCTGGATTCAGCCGTCTCGACCCTACCCATGGGGGCCGAGGCGGCCCTGGGGAACCAGTCTTTGACCATCGCAGCGGTAGACACCGTTTTTTTCTACGGTCGCTTAGCAGCTGGCCCGCTAACGCTGTACGAGGTCAACCTGGAAGAAGGCAGTTTGACTTCCGTGAACCCGCCCGAAGCCCTCTTTTCAACAGCGATCAGCGCTCTGTTTACAGCCCAATCGGGGGGCTTAGGCGGGTCAGGTGAGGTGGTAGACCAACCGCCATCGAGCCCGTTTACCCTAATCGAAGGGAGCAGCGGCAAAAACTTTTTGATTGGCACCGTCGCCGACAACGCGCTGTTTGGGTTTGGCGGCGGCGACCTAATTTTAACGGGCCAGGGCCGCAACCTGAGCTTTGGCGGCGCGGGCAACGACACCCTGGTGGGCGGGACGGGCGACGATGGCCTGTTTGGTGGCGCGGGCAACGACGCGATCGAGGGCGACGGCGGCGACGACCTATTAGTCGGCGGATCTGGTAACGACATTCTCTACGGCGGGGCCGGAACCAATATGC
>JBARVK010000168.1:0-4584 GCA_049646225.1 Nodosilinea sp. | reverse complement strand
GAGATTGTGCGCCTAGAGAGCATTGGCGCTGTGACCAAGCGCTTAGCGGCTGTACCCCGTGGCAATGTGGAGCTTAATGTCTCCGACGATTGTCCAGAGACCGAGCAGCTAAGTGACCCCTACCCAGAGGCCAACGCAGACTAGTAGGCTGGCAATCCGCTGGGGTCTGAGAAGGTGTTGATGTAGCCGTTGCCGGTATAGACATCGGGCGGCCTGGGGGCCGAGAAGGGGGATGGAGCGCTGAGGCTGTTGCCCAGGGCATCGGGCTGCGTTTCGTGCAGCGATCCATTCCGGAATCGCCCCTGTCCATTCCCGGTTGGTGTCGTTACCGGCGAGCCAAAATCTAGATTGAGCGGTGCTGGCGCGATCGCCCCCTGCTGAGGGATTGGTACGGCAGGGCTAGGCAGCCGCACCTGGGGCGGCTGGGTATAGCCCGTTGTGCCCGGCGGCGGCGACATTGGCGGCGTGGTACGCATAAAGCGCTGGTTTACGCCAGGCAGACGGCCCTCCTCCTGGATGGTGGAGGGCGTTAACCCGCTGGTGGGTGGCTCGGTAGAACTGGCTGCTGCTCCGGTTGCGGCGGCAGGCGCTGCACTGGATGGCACCGGACGCGAATTGAGCCGTTCTCCCAAGGCCTGCTGGAGCGGGCTAGGAGGCAGAGCCTCGGCGGACGCGGCTCCAGAGAACCGTGCCCCAGAGGTCTGGCGCTGACCAGGGGCGATGGTGAGCACAGGATTTTCTAGGGCGATCGCAGGTTCCCCCGCATCCGCTGCACCGTTGGGCGTCGGGCTAAAGCGAAAGCGGTTGCGCTCCAAGTATTGGGCAAAGGGGCTGGCGGTCGCCTCCGCTGGCGTAGCCTGGGGCAGGGCGAAGCGGCTCGACTCGATCGCGGGGAGGTCTTCTAAAGCTCCGGCTGTGGTGGGTTGTAGCTGATTGAGCAGCAGCCCCAGATTGTCAATTTCGGCTAAATCAGCCAGGTCTTCGTGGGTTAAAGCACTCAGGTCAGTGCCAGGGTTGACCGCCGGACTGTCGATCGCAGCATCGTACTGGCTGCGCCATTCGGGATGGCGGAGATACTGAGGCACCACCACCACCGCCCCCAGCCCCAGCGCCGCCAGCGTACCCCACACCACCGGACGACGGAGGGGGCGACTGATGACTTTGAGACGCACTAAGCGGTAGTGCAAAGCCGGGGGAAGGGCCATCGGCAGGGAGACTCTAGGATCTGGGCTAGTTTTATTCTAAAACCCCAGCTCATGGGTTGACGTTAGGTACTGGCTCCCTCACGCGCTAATCACAATCCGGTCGCCCTCTACCACGGCGATCGCCCCGCCAGGGAACGGATCACACTGGCTACCGTTGGGTGCTGCGATCAGCGCTACCAGCTTTTCGACATGCTCAAAGTCTACCTGCGCCACGGTGACCTGCTGGAGCACGCGCCGCAGTACGCGCCGCTGGATGGCTAGGGGTGCTGCCTTGAGGGGCGATCGCTGAATTCTCCAGGCTGGAGCGTTATCAGGGGCTGTAACCACTTGCTCGTAGAGATCCTGGTTCATGGCCTCTAGCAGCTCCACCTCGGCAGTCAGCAGTTCAGCGGTGTGGGCCAGGGTCGATTCTACAGCGGGATTAAAGTGCTCTTGCAGGTAGGGCAGCAGCTCCAGACGAATGCGGTTGCGGGCGTAGCGGGTGTCCTGGTTTGTGGAATCTTGCCAAATCGGCAGCTCGAACTGCTGGCAGATGTCTGCGGTCTGCTGGCGGGTTAGATCGAGCAGGGGGCGCACTACGGCAATCGTGCAGTCTGAGGACAGCGGGCGCTGCCGGGACAGGGCCTGTAACCCGTCGATGCCGCTGCCCCGCAGGAGATTATAAAGCAGGGTTTCGGTGCGATCGCTGGCTGTGTGCCCTGTCGCCACATGGGTACAGCGTTCTTGAGTTGCTACCTCCTCAAAAACCCGGTAGCGCCACTGGCGAGCGGCGGCTTCGGTGGGGTAATTAGCATCGGCTGTGACCACATGGCACGGGATACCCCAGTCTTTACACAGCTGCCGCACAAACTCGGCATTGGCAGCAGAGTCTGCCCGCCACTGGTGGTCGCAGTGCAATACTCGCAAGTGCCAGCTCCACTTGGGTCGCAAATCGACCAGCAGCTTGAGGAGGCAAACTGAATCTTGCCCACCCGACACTGCTGCCAAAACCGCTGCTCGCTGCGGTAGCAGGCCGCTCACTTTCAGCTTCCGATGCACCCTAGCGTGGATGGTACTCCAGGCAATCTCGCCCATGCCCCACCTGCAAGATCAAGGGATTGAATACACGTTTCCCAGACTACCCCACCTCAGCCACGGTGCTGGGTTTTTACGTCCCAGGCTCGGCTCGATCGAGGCAGAATCTCAGAAAAATCTATGGCACACTTGGGGCAACAGCCCCTTTTGCTGAACCCCCCGCACCTTTTGAACGGCATAGCGACCTATGGCTCAATCGTACCAAGCGCTCATTGACGACATTGTGGCCGCGACCCTCAAGGGCAAAATTCAGTCGAAGCAGCAGGTTTACCGTCTGCTACAGGCCGGGGTAGAGCCGGGTAGTGGTGAGCTATTTGAGCGGGCCTTAGAGGCTACGCTGGCGGCCCTAGAGCCTGATTTGGCCCCCGGTGACGACGAATTTAAGCAGGCCAAAGCGATGCGTAAACAGCGGGCCTTGAGCACCATCCAGGGCGAATGGCAGCGCTGGCAGGCCGATAATCAGGCCGCCGCCGTCGTGACCGGCGTAGAAGCCGGTATTCTGAACGCGCCCCCCGCAGAACGACTGTTTGAGCTGGTGGCGGCCCTCGACCCCAACCGCGATCGCCCCCTATCGCGCGAGCAGCTGGTACAGCTGGCCCGGACGCTGAAGCAGGCCCCTGCTCCAGCGGATGCCGCCCCAGCCACCGAGGCCGAACCGGCCTTAACCACCCTGGCCGATGGTTTGGAGCAGGGCCTAGCCGCCTGGCAGCAGCTCGAAGGCGATGTCGTCGGCTGGATCTACACCCAGGAGCAGATTGGCTTTAGTCAACCGGGCGATCGCCCTGGCCCCTGGCAGCACTGGGGTCGCATCGTCAGTTCGCCCGCCCTCAAGCGCCTGTTTGAGGATCTGGCCCTGCACCAAACTGTGACTGCCGCTGGGGTCACGGTGCCCCTGCGAGTGGCCGACTGGGTCGCCTGGGGCGTCGTTTTGCAGCGGCTGCAGCTGGCCCTGGTGAACTGGTTCGATCGCCAACCCTACGACCCCCAGGCGGGTAAGCGCCTCTCCATCGCCACCTTTCTCACCTTTGCCGCGGTCTGGGGTCAAATTTCGCGTCGCCTGGGCGAACAGGGTCAGCGTGCTCTGGCGATGGGGTCGTTTCAGCTGGCGCTCCAGGGGCTGCGGCAGTTTGCCAATCAGAGCTACTTTCCCCTCTACGGCGGTCTGTTTACCGCCCTTTCGGGGGAACCCCTACAGGCCCTGCTGGAATACCTCGATCAGCCCCTTCAAGAAGTGCCCAACACCGCCGTCAAGGCCCGCATTCTCACCCTGCTGGGGTACTCCCAACGGGCGCTGGGCAACTATCGTCAGGCCCAGCGATTTCACCAGCAAGCCCTAGAGGTGGCCCGCGAGGCTAAGGACGTACCCTGTGAAATTGCCAGCCTCAACCACCTCAGCCGTACCTGTGTCGCTCAGCAAGACTTTGACGCCGCCCAGGGCCACAGCCAGCGAGCCCTGATTGTGGCCCGCCAGAGCGGCGATCGCATTGGTCAGGCCAACGCCCTGGCTAACCTAGGCTACAGCCAGGTCGCCCAGGGCCAGTCGCAGCTGCTCGAAACCGAGCGGTATGAAACTGTCCTCACCTATCTAGAGCAGGGACTGGCCCTCTCAGAACAGGTGGGCGATCGCCCCAGCCAGGCCCTCTGCGCCAACAGCCTCGGCATCGCTCAGCTCAAGCTAGGGCAGTATCAAGATGCGATCGCCTCCCTCCAGCAGGGGTTACAGGTGGCTCAGGCGATCGGCGATCGCTACCTGATGGCCTCCAACTTCGCCAATATGGCCGCTGCCCACCAGGGCGACGGCAACCTCGAACAGGCCGTCCTCACCGGCTGTCTGGGCATGTACCTGCTGCACCAAATCGACTCCCCCGAGTGGCGACAGCCCGCCGCCCTGCTCAGCATCCTCTACGGACAGCTGGGCCCCGAGACTTTCGAAGGCATTCTGGCCGACCACCGCCGCCAGTTCCTCGCCGTCATTGGTGTTGACGGGTACGACTTTTTGCAGCCGCTGCTGGCGCGGTATCGGGAGTCGTTGGAGTAGGGGGTGGGTGCGTGGATGGGTGGATGGGTGGATGGGTAGATGAGGAGGTAAAGGAGATAGGGGAGATGGGGAGGCTGGAAAAAGGTTAGGGGTTGAGAACCGCAGGGTTGAGTGTTGCCTAAAGGCCCATTTGCAGGACAGAGGTTTAAACCGATGATCGATCACTCCTTTCCGTTGGGTCCAGGGCGGCGGCACGGCCCTGGTCGTAGGCCGAAGGACGCGCGGAGCGGGGGGCTGGGGGCAATCGAAACGCCCCCAGAGGTAGAT
>JBARVK010000167.1:0-7890 GCA_049646225.1 Nodosilinea sp. | reverse complement strand
GAGGGTTCAGCAGCCCAAATTTCAACACCCCAAGCACCCGGTTTGCCGTCAGCTCATCAGGGCCAAATGCAGCTAGAGGCGCTGATCCTCAGTCCCCAGACCGAAGCTGGCTTCAAAGACCTGTCTCCCATCTGTGTTCAGACTAGCGGGCAGCCCCTTACCCTGTCTGCCGCAGGGGTTGATCCCCAGCATTCTGACCAGCCCGACCTGGCTACGACGATCCGTCTCAGCCCAGCGGAGGCGGCTCTGGGCCTAGATAGCAGATTAAGCAAATCTAACCCCACGACTTGCCGGGAAGAGAACATTCCTACCTCTGAATCTATCGCCGCTGATGGTTCCCCAGAACAATCCCTGGACTGACATCAGCAGTCAAGGTGCTGTCGGGTATTGACTCCGGCCAACAATAGAGGGGCGATCGCGATCGATAACGAGCGGATCGTCATAGCCCATCGGTTCAGTCAGCCGTCCAATTCTTAGAATGAAGCGGAGCCGAACGCAGGGTTTGGCGGCCACGCTAGGGGTTAAGCGGCTAGATTATGCAACTTCACTGTGAAATTCGGGGCACAGGCTTTCCGATTTTGTGTCTGCACGGGCATCCTGGGTCAGCCCAGTCGATGTCGGTGTTTACCCAAAGTCTGAGCGATCGCTATCAAACCATAGCCCCCGACCTGCGCGGCTATGGGCGCAGCCGGACGCGATCGCCCTTTGAACTCGAAGATAGCCTCACCGACCTAATTGAGCTGCTTGATGCCCAGGGGATCGATCGCTGCCTGGTGCTGGGCTGGTCGTTGGGAGGAATTTTGGCGATCGAATTGGCCCTGCGCCACCCCGATCGTGTCGCCGGGTTGATACTCATTGCAACGGCGGCCCGACCCGTTGGCGCTCACCCGCCGGTCACCTGGATAGAGCTGGTCAATACGGGACTGGCGTCGGTGCTTAACCTGCTCACACCAGGAAATGCCTGGGTTATTCGGACATTGGGGCAGCGATCGCTATACCGATATCTGCTGCGGCAGCACACGCCCCAGGCCTACCATCGCCTGGCCAAAGAGGGGGTTTGGGCCTACCTGGGCACCTCACCCCAGGCCAACCGCGCCCTCAACCAGGCTTTAGCGCGCCGCTACAATCGACTTCCCGATCTAGGAGCGATCGCGGTGCCCTGCTTGGTACTCTGCGGAGCCGAAGATTGCCATATCACGGCCCAGGCCAGCCTAGAAACAGCCGCCCACCTGCCGGTAGCAGAGAATCACTGTTACCCCAATACAGCCCACCTACTGCCCTGGGAAATTCCAGAGCAGATGATGGCTGACATTCACCAGTGGCTGGGGCAGCATGAGTCGGCCCTAAACCTGAGCCCCCCAGTTAAATTCAGCTAGGGGCGGCCACTAAACGCTGGGGTCGAAAATCCACCGACGGGGGTATCCCATTCGTCGGTAATGGTGAGCTGCTCAGGGCGGCTGCACAATTGCACAACCGTTTGAATATTATGGGCCCCTTCCTGCTCCAGATCTTCAACATAGCCACCCTTGGCCGCATGGGCCTCAGACTCGCTGTCAAAAGGGCCAAAGTAATAGGTGCAGGCTGGTTGGCTAGTTTTGATCTCCACCCACCAGTCTTGACTGTGACCTAGAATAGACGCTAAAAAGCGCCCTAAAAGATTTTTCATAGATCCTGTCTATCCGCCGTGTTCTAAAGAATTTTTATGGACATCAGGGTTGCAAATCATCCTGAGGCAACGCCGCTCCATGTTTCGTTATACTGCTTTGTTTTTGATTTTGCAAAGAGGAAATTTGGTGCTGAGCCACCCATTGATGACGATAGATCTCATACAGCGCCATGCCTGTAGCCACCGATGCATTTAGGCTAGGAACTGTGCCCCGCAGCGGAATGGAAACCAGCGTATCGCAACTCTGCTGCACGGTGAGGCTAAGGCCACTACCCTCAGCCCCTACCACAATGACCGTAGGGCGATCAAAGGTAGTGCGATGGACGGGCTGACTGGCCTCTGAGGATAGGCCGTAAATCCAGAAACCTTTTTCTTTGAGGGTATCGAGGGCGCGTTTGAGGTTGACCACTCGGGCCACCGGCAGTCGCTCTAGGGCTCCTGCGGCTACTTTGGCCACGGTAGCGGTCACGCCCGCTGCCCGTCGCTGGGGGATCACGATCCCCTGGGCACCAAGAGCCTCAGCGGTACGAATAATGGCTCCCAAATTATGGGGATCAGTGATGCTATCGGCGGCAATAATCACGGGCATCTTAGCCGCCCCCAGGGCCGTTTCGATCAGCTCATCGAGGTCGTGATAGGTATGAGCAGCGGCTTGGGCGGCAATGCCCTGGTGGTTGGCACCAGCCGTAATTTGGTTGAGTCGTTTGGTATCAACCTCATCGATAACGGCTCCATTGGCCTTAGCTTCATCGATCAGGGGCAAAAAGCGGGGATCGTAGCGAATGCGATCGTTGACCCATACCCGGTTAAGGGGACGTCGAGCCTGTAGAGCCGCCTCAACCGCGTGACGCCCGTAGATGAGATCGGTTTCGTCTTGCCTGTCGTCGCCTTCTCCCAGCCCCTGGCTACTGACGCCCAGCTGACGGGGCGAAGCCGCGTTGGAGCGAGACTTGCCGCCCTGGTAGCGAGGATTATCGCCGCCGCGAGGTCTGCCACTGTCGAAGCGAGGCGAGGAATCTCCATAGCGAGGGGTGCCTTTGATGTCGTCTTTATCTTTGGGGCGAGGCTGCCCCCCCCCGTGGCGAGGCTTGTCGTCGCCGTAGCGGGGCTTATCCCCTTGATAGCGGGGTTTGTCGCCCTGATAGCGAGGCTTATCCCCCTGATAGCGAGGCTTGTCGTCGCCGTAGCGGGGCTTATCCCCTTGATAGCGAGGCTTATCCCCTTGGTAGCGAGGCTTGTCCCCTTGGTAGCGGGGTTTGTCGTCGCCGTAGCGAGGCTTATCCCCTTGGTAGCGAGGTTTGTCGCCCTGATAGCGAGGCTTGTCGTCGCCGTAGCGGGCCTTGCTCTCGCCCTGGCGTGGTTTGTCGCCCCGGTAGCCTTCAGACTGTTGACGAGGCTTAGGCCCAGAGGAACGGTTGGGATTACGAGAAGGCTTTGGAGACGACATGGCCAGACCTGATACGGGTGGGGAACCAAAAATTAAGCAGAAAATCTAGGCTAGCACGCCTTGTCCATAACCCTAACACCCCAGTTTTATAACCCTAAGCCGACTGTGGGGCCCCCATTACCCGCCGCGTTGGCAATCCCCACCGCCGGAGGCCAGAGTTAGCCAGCCTGGGCTGCTATATGGCCGCTAAGGGCCAGGGCGCTGACCCCGGAGAGCTAAGGCCAGATTCAAAAAACTTAAATTCTCAGCATCTGGTGACACATCGACCACATCCCCAAAATAATCCTTCACAATGGAAAATAACATGCCCATACCGGAGTGATGCCAATGCCTCACCCATTCAACGGTACGAAGCTCAATTGTCCGGTTCATCTGGTGTTGTCGTACATTGGCAGCAAATGGGCCATTCTCATTCTGCAAGAGCTATTTCAGGGCAGTCGTCGCACTAACGAGTTTTTATCGGCGCTGCCCGGTATCAGCACCAAGACTCTTACCGCCCGCTTGCGGGAGCTAGAAAGCTATGGGCTGGTCAAGCGCACCGTTTTCCCAGAGGTACCCCCTCGGGTCGAATACTCGCTCACCGCTAAGGGGCGGGAGGTACAGCCGATTATGACGGCCCTGAACCAGGTAGGACAGCAGTGGCTGGTGCACAGCCCAGGCGAACGTCCGGCTACGCTCTACAGCCCGCGCAATCGCTAGTTATAACTATCGCGAGCCGATTGTCGTCAATCGTTGCTCCAGGTTTCGTGGGGCAGCAGGTCGCCAATGCGATCGCGCAAACAGTAGTCATGCTCCTCCAGCTCAGCCTCAATCGAAGGCCATTCTCGGGCGGCAATGTACCCACATAGCGCGCAGATGGGTTGGCACCGATCGAGCGTGCCGCAGTCTACTAATTGCTTGGCTTCGTCACGGATGGTATCAATCGTGTAGCGTCGGCTGAGCGATGGTCTTGTGGTCGTGGGGATCATAGCTGTAGCCCTCCGATGGGATGGCAGTGAGAACATTTACTTACCAACCACCTACATAGTGCAATCCTATTTTTGGGGATAAAAGCATTTGATGCGTATCCTTACCTTTGTTTACCTGGCGCAATATTGTAGCCTGCTACACCATTTCAAGACTCCTCTGGGGAGTCGCAGGGCCAGGAAGGGCTGAGCCAGGTCACGATCCCTCGCCCCAGCCCCTAAGCCCGCTTGCTCCCTACTGTCCTAGCGGGGACGAGCAAACAGCTGGGTCCAGTAGAGGCGGCCCCCCCCGGTGGCCTGCCCAACCCCCAACTCGGTAAAGGCGGGGTTGAGAATGTTCTGGCGGTGGCCGGGGCTATTCATCCAAGCGGTCATTACAGCGGCGGCAGTGGGCTGCCCCATGGCCACATTTTCGCCAATAGTTGACCAGGCGTACTGGGTGGCATCAATGCGCGATCGCATAGTCGATCCGTCAGAGCCAGTGTGGCTCATGCGGCGGCTAGTCGCCATGTCCTGCGAGTGGCGCTGGGCGGCGGTGGCGAGTTTTTCGTTCAGCACCAGGGGCGACACGTTTGCCCGCTGGCGTTCAGCATTGACCAACCGCAGCAGATCCTGGGCGATCGCGGTATTGGATTGGGTAGTGGTTAGGGTCGAGCGCTGGGCGATACCCGCGGGGATCGCTGCGCGAACCGCCGCAGACAGGCCCAGCCCCAGCAACGCTCCCGCTAGAACCGCCGTCAATAAAGCGGCACTGGTGAGTTGGGGGCGTAGCATGTGTTTCCATTGCTGCATGGCTATCTCCTGAAGACAAAAATTACCGAGTCCAGCGCGAGATCAGCGGTGATTCCACCGCCAAAGCGGTACAGCTGGATCTGACCTTGATTGACATTGCTGCCGTAGACGCCCCTTCCCTTTGACGGCAGCCCAAAGCAGTCGGTTCCATCGCTGCGGATGAACCAACCGTTGCCCATTCAGGATTCCCCAAGCGGCTGAATAGTTAGCGCGGATGCTGGGCCATCAGCTGGCGCACCGCTTCGGCATGGTACGAACTGCGGGTCAGCGGCGACGAAACCACCTGCAAAAAGCCCTTAGTCTCTCCGGCTACCCGCCAGGCCTCAAACTGGACCGGGGTGACATACTCCGCCACCGGCAGATGCTTAGGCCCAGGCGACAGGTACTGGCCCTGGGTCAAAATGTCGCCGTCCACAGCCCGCAGGTCATCCATCACCTGCTGCACTTCGGCATCGGTTTCGCCCAGCCCCATCATTAGGCCAGACTTGGTGTACACCCAGGGGGCCAACTCCCGACTGCGGCGCAGCAGCTCTAGGGAACGGGCATAGTCACCCTGGGGCCGCACCCGTCGGTAGAGGCGGGGCACAGTCTCGGTGTTGTGGTTAAGCACGTGGGGGCACGACGCCAGAATAGTCTCAAGCGCCTGCCAGTTGCCGCACAGATCAGGGATGAGCACTTCGATGGTGGTATCGGGGGTGGCTTGTTTGACAGCCTCAATACAGGCCACAAACTGGCTGGCTCCGCCATCAGGTAAATCGTCGCGGTTAACGGAGGTGATCACCACGTGATTGAGCCCCATGCGCCGCACCGACTCGGCCAGGCGCAGCGGCTCGGTCGGATCGAGGGCCGGGGGCTTTTTCTCAAAGTCGATGTCGCAGTAGGGGCAGGCGCGAGTGCAGGCCGGCCCCATGATTAAAAATGTGGCTGTGCCAGCCTTAAAACACTCGCCAATATTCGGGCACGACGCCTCTTCACAGACGGTGTTGAGGCCCAGCTCTTGCAAAATTGACTTGACTTCCCCCACCCGTTCCCACTGAGGGGCCTTTACCCGTAACCAATCTGGTTTTACCGCCACAGTCTCAAACCCCGGCACTATGTCTGCGATTCAATCATATCAACCCTCGCCTCGCTTGCCCCTCACCCTGCCCCGAAACGGTCGAGCCCCAGGAGATCGCAGTATGCTGGAGTTGGGTGAGGTAATCAAAACGGTCTATGGATGCGCCAGCCCCCCTATATCGCTGTCTGATGGTGCTGTGCTACGGTGCCGCCGGGCTGCTGGCGGCAGCCACCTGGCAAGACCAGGTGTCGCGCTGGCAGTTTGAGGCTCCCTTTGCGCGCACCCGGCTAGATCGTCTGGCCCCTGCCATGACCCAAGCGCCCGAAACGCTGATCACCGCCAACACCCGCGTGGTGATTGACCTGAGTCGACGACGCCTGACGCTTTATCAAAACGACACCGTGCGCGACGAGTTTACCGTGGCCATTGGTCAGGATGATTGGGAAACTCCCGTGGGGGATTTTGCCGTTCGCGACATGCGCACCGACCCCGTGTGGCAGCACCCCATTACTAAAGAAGCGGTTGGCCCCGGCCCCAGCAATCCCCTGGGCTCGCGCTGGATTGGCTTTGCCCGGCAGGGTCAGTATCACATCGGCATCCATGGCACCAACCAGGAAAGGCTGATTGGTGAAGCAGTTTCCCACGGCTGCGTGCGCATGCTTGAGGACGATATTCACACGCTCTACAGCCACCTCAAGCTGGGTACCCCAGTTGAGGTAGTGCCGTAGTGGTGCCGTAACCCTGTGCCCTACCTTGGCGGAGCTAAACCTGCAAAGCCACGGGGAGTTCACTATCTAGGGCGGTCATATCGAAGTGGTGCCAGGGTTTGCCGTCTAGGGCCATCTGTTCAATCAGGCTGGCCAGCCGCAGGGCTTTGAGGGCCTGCTCGCCGCCTACCGAAGGCTTCTCGCCCCCGCGTACGCAGTTGATAAAGTGCTCTAGCTCGGCATGGAGAGGCTCAATATTGCTGGTATAGACCTTTTCAATTAGGCCGTCTTGGCGGTAGAGCACCTGGCCGTAGTCGGTAGAGCAGTCAGCAGTGGTTTGCCGATGAATCAAAATCTCGTTGTTGAGGAAGTCGGCATCGGTGAGGGAGTTTTTGCAGTGGGCCGTAATGCTGCGAATTTTGCGGTGGGTGACTTTGCTGGAGGTCAGCGTAGCCACAATGCCATTGCTAAAACCCAGGGTAGCGGTAACGTAGTCTAAATACCCCGAGTTAGAGGCCCGGCTGCCGCTGGCGGTGAGGGTGGCCACCGTTGAGCCCGCTAGCTCAAGCAGCAGATCAATGTCGTGGATCATCAGGTCGAGCACCACCGACACGTCGTTTGCTCGCTGGGAGTAGGGGCTCATGCGACGGGCTTCAAGGGCCAGCAGCTCTTCGGTTTTGAGCACCTTGTGCAGTTCTTGAAAGGCGGGGTTAAACCGTTCGATGTGGCCCACCTGCAAAATACAGTTAGTGGCCGCCGCCGCGTTGACTAACGACTCGGCTTCGGCGATGCTGGCGGCGATGGGCTTTTCAATCAAAATATGCACACCGGCCTGTAGACAGGCCATGCCTACGGTGTGGTGCAGCCGGGTCGGTACCGCTACACAGACCGCATCGACATGCTTAAGCAGCTCTTGGTAGTCTTCAAAAAACCGAATTCTGTACTTGCCTGCGGTGTCTAGACCCCGCTCCACGTTGACATCAGACACCCCGACTAGTTCGACGTCTTTGAACCGGCTAAGGACGCGAGTGTGGTGCTGGCCCATGTTGCCCACGCCAATAACGCCGACACGAATAGGATCTGGTAGGTTTCGAGATTGGTGCATGTCTAATGCAGATGACAACATGGGGTTTTGCACGCCTGTCCTTCCTAAGGAGTCAATGATACGCCGACAGCTTAATAGCGAGTACGTTGCGAACGTCAGAGCAAACGGAGAACTGAGACGGCCAGGTAAAATTACTCAGATAGTATCACAA
>JBARVK010000166.1:0-6433 GCA_049646225.1 Nodosilinea sp. | reverse complement strand
CTGCTGATCGTACTCGACCCCCAGGCCTAAAATTTCGTACCAGCCCAGCAGTTGGGCAATCTGAGCGTTGGTTTGTTTGCCCAGGGCATACTGGCCCAGCTGTTTGTTTTTAGTCGACTGCAGCTCTTCATCAGTGAGCACCGTGGTTTTCAGACGCTCAACTTCAAAGCGCAACCCCTCCAGGGCGGTGGCGGCGTTTTCAGGGGCGGTGCCAATGTAGGCAACAAACTGCGACAGCCCCAGCCGGGTAGGGTAAAACGCCGACACATCGTAGGCCAGGCCGCGTTTTTCGCGCAGCTCCACAAACAGGCGGCTGGAGAGGCCGTTGCCCAGGTAGGTGTTGATCAGCTTGAGGGCGGGGTAAGCGGGGTGCTTGACCGAGGCCGCCGGGTAGCCCACCATCACGATCGCCTGGTTGGTGTCTTGGGCAACCACCGAGCAGGTCGGCGAGGTCGCTACGGTGGGCAGCGTGAGGGTGGGCAAGGGTACCGCAGGGGCGACCCAGTCGCCTAGGGTCTGCTCGACCTGGGCCAGGGCGGCTTCGGGGGCGATGCGGCCCACGATGGTGACTACCACATTGTCGGGTCGCATGTGCTGACGGTGAAAGTTCACCAGATCGGGCTGGGTGATGGCCGCAACCGAGGCTTCGGTACCGATGCTGGGCAGGGCGTAGGGGTGCTCGCCGTACATGTCGCGGCGCAGTTGGTTAAAGGCTACGGTGAAGGGCTGCTCCTGCATGGAGCGAATTTGTTGCAGAGTCAGCTTGCGCTCTAGGTCAATTTCGTCGAGGGGAAAGCTGGGCTGGCGCAGTACGGTGGCGGCCAGGCTAAAGATTTCGGCAAAGTCAGCGGAAACGGTTTTGAGGCTAATTACGCTGTAGTCAGCGGCGGCATCGGTGCCCAGACTGGCCCCGACTGACTCTACAGTTTCAGCGATCGCCATCGACGACAGGGTATCGGTGCCTTTGGTCAGCAGCCCCATCAAAAAACTCACCAACCCAGCCTGGTGGGGCGCTTCAAGGGTGCTGCCGGCTCGAATAAACAAGCGAGCGGAGACAATGTCGGCAACAGGGTTTTCTAGAACCAGAACGGTTAAGCCATTGGCCAAAACAGTGCGGTGCAGGCGCGGCGCTTGAAGAAGGGAGGCTGTCACAGGGCAAGAAATAGGCTATGTAGAGAACAAAGTCGGTGGGCCAGTCTAACTATAGACCGCCCAGGCTATAGTCTGCCTAGGCAGTTGGGCCTGACCGCCTAGGCGGGGTGCAAAATAGTGGAGACATAGCGCAGGGGGGTGAGGTATTGGTCGGCCAGCGATCGCAGGCGATCGCCCGTGTAGCTTTTCAAGATGGGCACGTAGGAGAGGCAGTGTTCAGCGGCGGCGACGGTGCCGTAGTAGCCGTAGAGCCCTGCCAGCTGTCCCGGGGCCTCGGTCGAAAAGGCGTAGTCGTTGCATAGCAGGCGCTGAGCTCGAGCCAGTTCGGCATCGCTGATCGGTTTGGCGGCCAGTTCGCTGAGGCGATCGCAGACAATCGCTTCTACCCGGTCAACATCATCGGCTTCCAGCCAGGCCTGGAGGGTAAACAGGCTGCACTCCCGCTGGAGCGAGAACCCGGCCCCAATGTCCTGCACCAGCTGGCGGTCTTCCCGCAGCTCGCGCACTAGCCGCGACGATCGGCCTTCAGCTAAAATCGCTGCTAGCAGGTCTAGGCCATAGGCCGCTTCGAGCTGACCGACACCGGGGCACAGCCAGGCCATGGTCAGCCGCGACTGCTCTAGGCGGGGCAGGTGCAAAATTTCGCGGCGCACGCCGGGTAGAGACGGCACCGGGGCGATCGCCGCCGGAGGGCAATCAGGCGGTGGGGCAAAGCCTCGAAAGGCGTGCTTGACCATCTCCACCGTCGCCTCCAGCGGAATGCCGCCGGTAATCACCACTGTCATGTTGTCGGGCTGGTAGTGGGCTTGGTGAAAACAACGCATTTCCTCAGGCGATCGCTGCTGCAAGATCTCAGCTGTGCCGAGCACCGGGCGACCGTAGGCATGATCTTGATAAACTAGCTCCGACATGGCCTGGTAACCCAGCCAGTCGGGGTCATCCTGGGCCATCAAAATTTCTTCGAGCACCACCTGACGCTCGCGGCTAAACTCATCGGCAGGAATCGCCGCGTGCAGCAGCAGATCGGCCAGGTAGGGCAGCGTCTGGGGCAGCATGTCGGCGGCAATGGTGATGTAGAAGTGGGCGTAGTCGTGGCTGGTGGCCGCGTTAGTCATGCCTCCTTGGGTTTCGATCGCGTAGTCAAAGACCCCTGGCGGCAGCTGGTCGGTGCCCTTAAAAATCATGTGTTCCAAAAAGTGGGCCATACCTGCCCATTCTGCCGGTTCGTTGCTGGCCCCGGCTCTCACCCACACATCGGCTACCACAACAGGGGTAGCCGCAATCTCTTGGTGAATGAGGGTTAGCCCATTGTCTAAACGAATGACACTGGCGGGAAAATCAACCGAACTCAACGGCGCAGGCCCTAATAAAGAAACCACTTAAACTCTCAAACCACCTGGGTAAACCATTGCACAGCCAGTTTTGGAGCAAGCTATGTTGTCAATACTAGCGCTCAAGTAGGCTAAATCACATTTTTGTCCCTCGAAGAGCGACAGCTTTTTGCAGAGCGCTGAGGGATGGGGCAGAGCAAACTAAACGGCTCAGCTTTTTTCCCGTCATCGTTCTGACGTCAGGACTGCTCAGAGCATCGCTGTGTCGCCTCCGCTCTAACCGATAGCTGTTGCTTGGGTCAGGTCAATTCCGACCGTTCAGCGACCGAAAAACAGTTCCCCTATTCAAGCCCAGGCTTGGATAGGGGAACGTCAAAAGATTAAGGGTCTCACCGCAGCGCCGTCTTACCTCAGTTTCCGACCTGGGAGAACCAGGGGGGTGCCTTGGCATTTGGCTTGAAGTTTCCGAGTACAAGCTCGGTTTACTGCCGCCGATGCAACTTGGCTCCCGTTCGGAAGAAACATAGATCGACAAACATTGTTGGTAGTCACCAACGCCGTAGTGAGACTCCATTCACTATAACCAACAGCCGGGGGGTAACCGCAAGGGGTAATCCGACCTTCCTATGGCGCGGTATCGCCGCTGCCATCATCGCCGGGGTGATCTAATATGGCAACACCAGATTGACCTGGTCTGTTCATTCCCCTGCGCGCCTATGGCTCCTGACGATGCTGTCGTAACTCATTCTGTCGCTGATTCAGAAGCGCCCCTGGCTGAGTTCCAGCCCGATTCGCCAGAGCCTTTGGCCTTTGATCAGTCAAACGCGGTCGAAGACTCTGCCCCTGGTGCTGACTCGGTCCCACAGGCCCCGATCCCAGCTCCGCCCCTAGATCCCCGTACTCAAATGCGGTTGCGCAACGATGGGGATCACCTGGTACTGCTGCTGCCCAACGGACCTCAAGCTGAGGCAGAAGGCGGTGCCCTGGGCTGGGGTGAGCTGCTGCAACACTTCAAGCAGCGATTAGGCGGCGGTGAACCTTTTTGGCAACCCCATACCGTTGTGCACCTGGCGGCCCGCGATCGCCTGATCGACGCCCGCCAGCTCCAGGCGCTAGACGATGTGCTCACCGCCGCTCAGCTCACTCTCAAGCGCGTGATCACCAGCCGTCGCCAAACCGCGATGGCGGCGGTAACGGTGGGCTACTCGGTCGACCAGCTGGAGACCGAAGACACCCTGGTGCAGTCGCCCCCGGTGCCGGGTAAGCCCCTGGCCGAACCCCTCTATCTGCGAACGACGGTGCGGGGCGGGGTCGAGATTCGTCACCCTGGCACCATCGTGGTGGTGGGGGATGTCAACCCCGGCAGTTCCCTGGTAGCCGACGGCGATATTGTAATTTGGGGTCGGCTGCGGGGCATGGCCCATGCGGGGGCAGGGGGCGATCGCGATCGCTACATCATGGCTCTACACATGCAGCCCACCCAGCTGCGCCTGGACGACTTGGTGGCCCGCGCCCCCGACCCCAGCGCCGACTATCTGCCCGAGGTCGCCTACGTCGGCAACAACGCCATTCGCATTGCCCAGGCCCAGGCCTTTGCCCGCCAGCACTTCGATGCCACTTTGGGCCAGGGGGCGCAGCCCACCGATGCGTTCTAAGGCCGACCATGGCGTATTATTAACGGTTGTTTTCGTTGGGTAGTTGGTTCTTTAAGGATTGGGTTCGGCCATGACTCGCATTATCGTAATGACCTCGGGCAAAGGGGGCGTTGGCAAAAGCACCTGCACCGCCAACCTGGGTATGGCCCTGGCCCAGCGCAACCAGCGGGTCGCTGTCGTCGATGCTGACTTTGGCCTGCGCAACCTCGACCTGCTGCTGGGGCTCGAAAACCGCATTGTTTACACCGCCCTCGATGTGCTGGCGGGTGACTGCACGGTGGAAAAGGCCCTGGTCAAAGACAAGCGCCAGCCCACCCTGGGCCTGCTGGCGGCGGCTCAAAACCGCAACAAAGAAGCCATCACCCCCGAGCAAATGAAAGAACTGGTGGCGGGCCTGGCCCCCAGCCACGACTTCATCTTGATCGACTGCCCGGCGGGTATCGAAATGGGGTTTCAAAATGCGATCGCCCCGGCCAGAGAAGCGATCGTCGTCACCACGCCTGAAATTTCTGCCGTGCGCGATGCCGACCGGGTGATCGGGCTGCTGGAGGCCAACGATGTCAAGTTCACCAAGCTGTTGATCAACCGCATCAAGCCCAAAATGGTGCAGGAAGACCAGATGATGTCGGTGCGCGACGTGCTCGATATTCTGGCGGTGCCCCTGCTGGGGGTGGTCCCCGACGACGAACGGGTAATTGTGTCGTCGAACCGGGGGGAACCCCTGGTGCTCGAACAACAGCTCTCCCTGGCTGGGGTGGCCTTTAACAACATCGCCCGCCGCCTGCTGGGCGAGGAAGTTCCCCTGATCGACCTCACCGCCACCCACGACGATTTGTTTAGCCGCCTGCGCCGCTTTCTGCGCGGTAAATAGCGTTCAACTTCCCCCTTCCGTTGTCAGTGGTGTTTGATGTTGTCTCTACCCAGCGCCGATGCTAAGCGAACTTCTTGACAAGCTGTTTAACCGCAACCGCAACTTGCCCAGCCGCATTGAGGTAAAACAGCGGCTGCAGTTTGTGCTGGCCCACGATCGCGCTGACCTCACCCCCGAAATGGTCGAGAAAATGCGCCAGGAAATTCTCGAAGTCGTCTCCCGCTACGTTGAACTTGACCAGGAACACCTGGAATTTACCCTCGAAAGCGACCAGCGCATGACCGCCCTAATCGCCAATCTGCCCATTCGGCGGGTGCGCCCTGAGCTACCTCCTATCGAGGCGGTTTCCCCTGAACCAGAAACTGGCCCTGCATCCGAGGTTCCCGCTGCCAGCCTGGAATCTGCTGAAACGGCATTCTCTGAAATGACGGCTTCAGAAACCAAAGCATCCGCAGCGCCTACGGAAACTACAGCATCCACCGCAGCCCAGGCGTCCACTGACCCCACAAAACCCGCTGTCACCCCCGATGATTAACGCCCCCGACGCCTGCGACTCCTTGGCGGCCTGTGTAGATGCCCTGGCCCTAAACACGATTCAGCGCCACGTTTTTATCTGTGCCGATCAAACCAAGCCTAAGTGCTGCGACAAAGCCGAGAGTATTGTCGCCTGGGATTACCTGAAAAACCGACTGAAAGAACTGGGCCTGGATCGACCGACGGCACAGCGCCCTACCTCGGTCTTTCGCACTAAAGCCAACTGCCTACGGGTTTGCCACCGGGGGCCAATTTTACTGATCTACCCCGATGGGGTTTGGTACCACAGCGCTACCCCAGCGGTGATCGAGCGCATCATTCAGGAGCACCTGATCGGTGGCCAAGTGGTCGAAGACTTTGCCTTCTTGCAGCATCCGCTAAGTGAGAACTCCAGAAAAGCAAACCCATAAAAGCCTTGAAGAGTTATCCCTTTGGTTTTCTCCTCATGGAGAGGTCAAAACTTGGCGAATTACAGGCGCAGACAGACGAGCTGCTTCAACTGACGGATGTGAATATTCGTCTCTGTACAGCAGTTCATCATTAGCGGCGTTGTAAGTACATCGATTGCTTGGGCAAAAGACATCAAATAGATCGACAATTCGAATTTTCCCTTTTTTCTCCAAAGCCTTAAGAACTCTATCTAGCCCATCTCTTCTAACTAAAGATTCGCTCCTATCGGGTAATTTACAGGAGTCATTGAAGGGTTGAAACCACTGTTTAACTGCTACCGAGGGCTTGCAGTAGGCTTCACGGGCGAAGGGGTTGCCGTGTAATACAGCCAATTTCACCCCTCTGTTGGCGAGACTATCTGAAAAACTGTCTAGTCCAGTAGCCAATTGATTAAGAGCTATCTCAGTCTCAGCCGTTTTATCTTTTGGAGAGAGCCAGGC
>JBARVK010000165.1:0-2284 GCA_049646225.1 Nodosilinea sp. | reverse complement strand
ATAACTGATGACGGTGTAAATAAAATGCGGAGTCATGATGTTTCTGAGCTGTTAAAACTGGCTTTAAGTGTTAATGGTTTAGCTTTTGGGCTGAACATCGCCACTGGAAAGTAATTGGTATTCAGTTTGACTAGAATCAGTTGCTAACCCCTCCGCATCGAATTCCAGCACATCGCCGTAGGCGCTCATCCAGCCGATAAGTTTGGCAGGCACCCCCGCCACCATCCCATAGGCAGGCACATCCTTCGTTACCACCGCCCCCGCCGCCACAAACGCGCACTCGTGCAGCGTCACCCCACACACAATCGTGGCATTCGCCCCAATGCTGGCCCCCCGCTTGACCCGCGTGATCAGGTAGTCATCTGAGGTGTTGCGCGGAAACTCGCAGCGGGGCGTTTTTACATTGGTAAATACCATGCTAGGGCCGCAAAACACATAGTCCTCCAAAATCACCCCCTCGTAAAGGGAGACATTATTTTGAATTTTGCAGCCATTGCCCATGGTGACCCGGTTGGCCACGTAGACATTTTGCCCCAGGGAGCAGTTATGGCCCAGGGTGGCCCCGCCCATAACGTGGCTGAAATGCCAAATCTTGGTGCCTGCGCCAACAGTGGCCCCGGCATCGACGATCGCCGTGGGGTGAACAAAATAGTTAGCCGCCTCAGCCATGGATCGCCGCCTCCACCTGTTCCAAGATTTCTACCACCGCCACCCCGTTCCACCCGTCCGAGAGCGGGCGCTGGCGGCTGGCCACACAGGCCAAAAAGTGCTCACACTCCAGCCGCAGGGGCTGGGCATCAGCAATATCGATCGTTTGGGTACCCTTGTCCACCGCGTTGAGGTCGGCGTCAATGCGCTGGTGGTGCACCGTCACCGTTTGGGCAATTTCGTCGTAGACCAGCATCTGGCGATCGCCAATGACCACCGTGCCCCGCTGCTTCAGCGGCCACTGCCAGGAACAGTGCAGGTGAGCCGTCTGGCCGCTGGTAAAGGTGAGGTCCACATGCACCTCATCGGCCATGCCCGCCTGAAGTCGGGCGTGGCCCGTGGCCTGCACCGAGGCCAGGGTGGGGTTACCCAGCAAATCCAGAACGATAGAGAGGTCGTGGGGGGCCAAGGACCACCAGACATTTTCGGTGGTGCGCACCTTGCCTAGGTTGAGTCGCTGAGTGGCAACATGGCGCACCGCTCCCGCCTCCCCAGAGCGCAGGTAATGGCGCATCCAGGCAATAGCGGGCTGGTATAGCAGCAGGTGACCGACCATCAAAATGCGATCGTGGGCATCTGCATACTCTGCTAGCTGGCGCGCCTCATCCGCTCGCAGGGTCATAGGCTTTTCCACAAACACATCTTTACCCGCTTGCAGCGCCAACCAGGCCAGTTCAAAGTGGGTAGGGGCAGGGGTGGCCAGAACTAGGGCAGGGGCAGCGGCAGCCAAGGCCTGCTCAAAGCTGTCATAAATTTGGGCCTTGGGATGGTTGGTTTGCAGGCGCTGACGCAGAGCCGAATCTACCTCAACTACCCCTGCTAAATGACCAAGCTGCTCAAAGTTGCGCACCAGGTTTTGGCCCCAGTGGCCGCTACCCACCACAATCACATCATGCATAACTGAGATCCTTTCACACCATTTACTCGAAGAGTTGCCTGTATGACCTTCACAGCAAAGTCACCTTATGGTTAGGGTCAGGCAGGCGACGGGTGGCCCCCCGAGTATCGAGAATGGCCCTGGCCTGGTGCAGCACTCGCGCGAAGTCAATGGAACTGTGTTCGGTCGTAATAATAACTAGATCAGCGCTGGCCAGGGCCTCATCGGTGAGGTTTACACTTTCCAGTCGGTGGTGCCCCACCCGAATCGTGGGCACGTAGGGGTCGTGGTAGCGCACGGTAGCGCCCTCACCCATCAGTGCTTCCATCACCGCCAACGCCGGAGATTCGCGCCAGTCGGCCAGATCTTTTTTGTAGGTGACACCTAGGATGAGCAGCTGCGATCGCGACGGGGCAATACCCAGCTGATTGAGAACCCGAAAGGCTTTACTGCGTACAAACGAGGGCATGCGTCGGTTAATCTCTCCCGCCAGGGCAATGAAACGGGTGTTGAAATTGACCTCCTTGGCCTTCCACTCCAGATAGTGAGGGTCAATGGGAATACAGTGACCGCCAACGCCAGGCCCAGGGTAAAAAGGCATGATACCGAAGGGTTTAGTATTGGCGGCATCGAGCACTTCCCAGACATCAATATCAATGCGATCGCACAGCAGCGCCAATTCATTTACTAAGGCAATAT